>JAFLSH010000045.1 GCA_022511055.1 Prevotella sp.
CACCCAACTTTGGTGTCGGGGGTGTTGAGGGTGCGGGGCATTCAGGGCGTTTCCATACTATATGTGTAATTATGAAGAAAATGCACTTTTAAAACAGGCATGGGTGTCGGGTAGCCGTTGCATGACACCCCGCACCCCAATTTTCAGGTCAAAACTGGCAGCCATTCCAGGTATTTGGCATAAAGTGGTGACTATTTCCAAAAACTCACGGAGTAATTTCCGAAACTCGGCACTTTAGCCGCAAAACTCACGGAGTATTTTTCAAAAAGCGGCGCTTTTTTCCCGAAACTCATGGAGTAATTTTCAATACTCATGGAGTATTTTCTGAAACTCGCGGAGTTTCTGGGTGGGAAATAGCCTTCTACTCACTTCCTCCCCGCCACGACTTTCAGCAGACCGGGTGTGTAGCGGCGTAATAGCCAGAACACCGAGAGCAAGATGCCGAGGGTCGACAGGACCGCTGAAACATAGACAGCGAGGCGACATAGGTCAGGGAAAGTATCATATACATAAGACTGCCGACAAATGCGAGAACTTGCCAAACTCAATAAGCATATCTTTTGGGTTGTTTCTTTATCCCCGAAAAACCTAAATTCACTTAAAATATGGCGGGAAAATGCCGGGAATTGCGGAATTATAGCTAAATTTGCGGTCATTACAGGAAAATAATCGCAAAGTTATGATAGAGATTGGACTGAAACACACCAGCGAACTGACCGTAACGGCAGAGGTAACGGCCGAGCGGGTAGGCTCTGGCGATATGCCGGTGCTGGCTACGCCGATGCTGCTGGCGCTGATGGAGAATGCTGCCATGCTGGCCGTCAGGGGAGAGCTGCCGGAAGGCGCTACGACTGTCGGCGGGCATATTGAGTCTTCGCACCTGAAGCCCTCGAAGGTTGGCGACACGGTGTGCGCCACGGCAGAGGTGACACGGGTCGATGGGAAGAAGATTTGGTTTAGGGTGTCTGCCCACTCCGGCGAGGCGCTGCTGGGAGAGGGTACGCACCTGCGGTTTATCGTAGACAGGGAGAAGTTCCTCTCAAGATTGTAAGGCTATGGCATACGCAGAGAGGCTTGGGCAGTCAGACGACTATCGGCGCGAGGAGCTGATACGGGTGATAGAGCGGTCGGTGGAGCGGCTGACCGTTCAGGAACTTGAGGCTTTGTATTATGATATGAGTACTAAGAATTACATAAACGACAGTTACTGATGAAGAAGGTTTTGACATTGGCACTCGCCGCGCTGCTTTCGTTGGCGGCCGGTGCCCAGACAGCATTGAAGAAAGTGTATGATGAGACCATCGACCCCATGGCACAGATAGATGAGGCCGTGGCGAAGGCAAGCGCCGGCGGGAAGTTCGTGGTCTGTCAGGTGGGCGGCAACTGGTGTCCGTGGTGTCTGCGCTTTGCAGACTTTATTACCAAAGACACCGCTGTCAGCCGGGTGATTGACGAGAATTTCGTCTATATCCACGTGAACTATAACCCGCGGAAGCGAGAGGGCGAGGAGAAGGCCCGGCAGGCTGCGGCGCTGATGAAGCGGCTGAACAGCCCGGGGCGCTTTGGCTTCCCGGTGTTTGTGGTGCTTGACGAGAAAGGGCGCGTTCTGCACACCCAGGATTCGAGTTTTCTGGAAGAAGGCGAGGGTTACAGTCAGGAAAAGGTGCTTCGCTTCTTCCGTGGCTGGACTCCAGAGGCGGTCAGGGCAGACCTTTAGCCGTGCGCCTCAGAACAGCATGGCCGCCGGGAAGTTTCACAGCGAAACTTCCCGGCGGCGCGCATTGAAAGCCTGTGCAGAGTGCGCGGGCTTTTATGGTATCACAACCTTTTTCCCGCGGTGAATGAAGATGCCCCGGGTGGGCTGGCTGACACGCTGCCCCTGCAGGTTGTACCATGCCGTGTCAGCCGGGCGGCCGCCCTTGGGCTGGCTGACGGCAAGGGCGGTGGAATCGGCCATGCGGAAGATGTAGGTGGTAAACGAGTGGCCGGGCACGGGCAGCGAGAACTTGGTGCCTGGCTCTATGTCTATGTCCTCTTCGGCGCAGACAGCCTCCTCGGTAGACTGTATGCGGTGCAGGCTGGTGACCTCGCAGGGCAGGGTGAGCTGGAGCGTGAAGTCGCGGTCGAGCGTGTCGATGGCGTTGACAATGATAGAGTCGCCCTTGAAGAAGGCCGACATCTCGAAGCGGCGGTTTACGCCCGGCGTGTCGCTGCCGTCTTTCAGGTTGGTGGTGGTGACCAGCCGGGTGGCTCCCTTCAGGTGGCGCGCAAACTGCCCCATCAGGTAGCCGCGGGGCAGAATCTCGCCCCGCACGTAGTTGGGGTCGGTACATTTGCTGGTGTCATACTTCGTGCCATCGGCAATGAACGACCACTCCTTGGCCAGATACCAGTAGACGTAGGCATTGGCGCCGTTGACCAGGCACTCGTTGACATCTTCCACGAACTCCAGCTGCTCTTTCCACGTGGGCACATCGCGCAGCCCATCGGCACGTTCCGGCGGGTTGATGCTATGCTCTGTCATCCACACCTCTTTGCCCAGCGGGGCGGCCAGGCTGGCGGCGGTGGCCAGGTTTTCCAGACGGTCGTAGGCGCCGTAGATGTGCCCGCCCAGTATGTCGATGTGCTTGGCCGTCTCTTCGTCTTTCATCAGCTGGGTGTAGTAGCGGGGGTCGAAGCCCAGGGGCTCGGCGCTCATCAGCCGCACGCCGAACTTCTCTTTGTTGAGCCGGCTGGCGTAGTTCTTCACCAGTGTCTGCAGCTCATCGGGCGTGTACTCGCAGCCGCTGTAGCCGACCCACCAGTCGGGCTCGTTCTGTATCGACACCACATCGACCGGCGCATCATTGTTTTGCATGTAGGTCAGGAAGGTGTTAAACCAGGTGAACAGCTTGCTGTAGCTGTTGTCCTTCAGCTTGCCGTGTACGCCAATCTCCTCGCCGCCGGTGGTGCTTTCGTTGGTCTTGTATGAGGCTGGCGGCGACCACGGGGTGGCCATGATGATGGCCCCGTGCTTCCTGGCCTCGCGCACGGCGGGCAGGTAGCCGTGCCAGTCGTAGGGCGTATCCCAGCCGATGTCGGCTGCCGTAATGTCGCCCTTGGTGTTGGGCGACATCTCCATTCTCATAATGTTCAGCCCGATGGGGGAGTCGGGCTCGTATGCCTTGCGGATGATGCTGACCTCGTCTATGGGGCGCATCAGGTGTTCCAGGGCTGCCGCGCCGAAGCCGGTGACGGTCTGGCGCTGCTCTGCGGTGACTGTCAGCGTGATTTCGGTCTGTGCCTGGGCGGTCAGGCCGGCTGCGGCCGACAGAAGGACTGTTAGAAAGTGTGCTTTGTAAATCATGTTAGTTGTTGTTTGTTTTGATTTCTGTGCAAAGGTAGGAAAAAAAGCGGGCAAAACCGTCAATTGTCGTATCATTTGTTTCTTAAATCGTTTCATTGGCTGATTCTGAAGGGAAAATAATTGCAGAATCAGTCAGTTCTGCTTAATTTTGCAGGCAATAAACCCTTCAAGACAATGATGAAACTAAAAAGACTTCTGAGTGTTTGCCTGCTTGGCATGGTAGCCGTGGCCAGTCACGCCACCGATGCGTTTATCGACTTTTCCAAAGGTGACTGGCAGCTGAATGCCAGCGGCAGAGTGACCATTTTCGTCAGCAACGCCGATGAGCGCGGTGTCAGCCTGGCTGTCGGCAACCTGCGGGAAGACCTGCGGCGTGTCTGCGGCGCTGAGACTGAGCTGGTCAGCGAGGCGGCCGGCGCCACCATTGTGGTGGGAACGGCCGGCGTAGTGCCAGAGGTGAAGGCATACGCCAAGCAGCTAAAGGGAAAGAATGAGATGTATGTCATTGAGGCCCGGAGCGGTCAGCTGGTCATTGCCGGCAGCAACCGCCGCGGCACTATCTACGGCATCTACGAGCTGAGCCGCCAGCTGGGCGTGTCGCCCTGGTACTACTGGGCTGATGTGCCCGTAGACTACCATGCCGGTGTCTACGTGAAAAACGGCACTTACACAGACGGAGAGCCCGCCGTGCGCTGGCGCGGCCTGTTCCTGAACGATGAAGCGCCGTGCCTCACCTCATGGGTCAAGCATGCCTTTGGCACGGACTATGGCGGCCACGAGTTCTATGCGAAGGTCTTTGAGCTGATACTCCGCCTGAAGGGCAATTTCCTCTGGCCGGCCATGTGGGGCTGGGCGTTCTATGCTGATGACCCGGAGAACTCGCGCACGGCCGATGAGATGGGAGTCATAATCAGCACGAGCCACCACGAGCCCATGGCGCGCAACCACCAGGAGTACGCCCGCAAGCGGCAGCAGTGGGGAGCCTGGAACTATCGCACGAACAAGGAGAAGCTGGACCAGTTCTTCCGCGAGGGCATTGAGCGCATGAAGGGCACAGACGATGTAGTGACCATCGGCATGCGCGGCGATGGCGATGAGGCGATGGGCGAAGAGGCCGACACCAAGCTGCTGCTGGACATTGTCGAGAATCAGCGTAGGATTATCCGCCAGGTGACAGGCCGCCCGGCCACCGAGACACCGCAGGTGTGGGCACTCTACAAGGAAGTGCAGGACTACTTCGATGCCGGCATGCGTGTGCCTGATGATGTAACGATACTTATCAGTGATGACAACTGGGGCGACATTCGCCGCGTGCCGACAGAGAAGCGCAAAGGCGGCTGGGGCATCTACTATCACGTGGACTATGTGGGCGCGCCGCGCAACTCGAAATGGCTGAATGTCACGCAGACCCAGCAGATGTTCGAACAGCTCTCCCTGGCCTACGACTACGGCATCGAGCAGCTGTGGGTGCTGAACGTGGGCGACCTGAAGCCCATGGAATATCCCATTCAGCTGTTCATGGATATGGCTTGGCGGCCCCGGGAGTACAACCAGCAGAACGTGGTCAGCCACACGCGCCGCTTCTTTGCCACCGTGTTGGGCGAAAGTCTGGCCGATGAGGCTGCCGACATCTACAACCTGAACTGCAAGTACATGGCGCGCGTTACGCCGGAAATGCTTGATGCACGGACTTATAACCTGCAGACGGGCGAGTGGAAGCAGGTGGCCGATGAATACCAGCGGCTCGAAGCCCGCGCCCTGCGCCTCTACATGGAAGTGCCGCAGCCCTGCCGTGACAGCTATCGCGAGCTGCTGCTCTTCCCCGTACAGGCCATGGCCAACCTCTATGACCTCTACTACGCCCAGGCCATGAACCACTGGCTGGCAGAGCGCAACGACCCCGATGCCAATCTGTGGTCAGAGCGTGTCACCCAGTACTTCCGCCGCGATTCGCTGCTCTGCGCCGCCTATAACCACGAAATTGCCGGCGGCAAGTGGAACGGCATGATGACCCAGAAGCACATTGGCTACCGCTCGTGGAACGATAACTTCCGTGCCGACACGCGCCCCGCCACGAAACAGGTGGCCGAGAGCCAGCCCGGCGGCTACACCTTCAGCCCCAGCGCGGGCTACGTGGCCATGGAGGCCGAACACTACTATCAGGCCACGGCTACGGACCAGACCCAGTGGGCGGTCTACCCCGACTACGGCCGCACACGCAGCGCCGTGGCGCTGACACCCTACACGCAGCCCACGGGAAACGCCACGCTGACCTACCGCTTCAGCCTGCCCGAGAGCCATCCCGCCACGGTGAAGGTACACGTTGTGGTGAAGTCGACACTCGACTTCCTGAACGTTGGCGGACATGAATATACAGTCAGCCTCGATGGCTCTGAGCCGGCAACGGTCAACTTCAACAAGACCTTGGTCGACCGCCAGCCGTACATGTACTCAGAGTTCTATCCCACCATTGCCCGCCGCGTGGTGGAGAAGGTGGTGGAACTGCCCGTAGGCAAGGCCGCAGTCCACGAACTCGTGCTGCATCCCTGCCACCCCGGCATTGTGTTCGAGAAAGTCGTGATAGACTTCGGCGGCTACCAGCCAGGCTACCTATTTGGCACGGAATCAGAAGTAAGACGTTAAAAAAAGAAAAAAAGGAGACAAAACTACCGTCTGATAGTCCGGGTTTATCAGCTTTTCACTATCTTTGTAGCCAGTATATTATACTGACTAACTGCTGATATGAGAAGACTGATAGCTATAGCCGTGTTTTTGCTGGCCGTTTTGTGCGCACGGGCACAGACCGGCGTGGCCTATGCCAGCGACCGCTTGTCGAGTACGCTCATATCGTGCATTTGCCAGGATAAGGCGGGCTACATCTGGATTGGCACGGACTACGGCCTGAACCGATTCGACGGCTACCGCTTCACCAGCTACCTGAACAATCCGGCAGACGATACCACTATTTCGGCCAACGCCATTGTCAGCATGTACTGCGACCGCGAAGGCCGGCTGTGGGTGGGCACCAGCAAGGGCATACAGTGCTATGACTATGCCACCGACAGCTTTCAGCCCTGCCAGTTCCCCGACGGCATAGAGGCGCGCGTGAACGATATCATACAGCTCTATGACGGCCGCCTGTTTGTCGGCACGGCAGGCTACGGCCTCTATCTGCTGCACCCCGAATCGCGCACCCTCAGCCTGCTGGAAGGCTATTCGGCAGATGCCAACGACAACTATTTCAGCCATCTTTACGAAGACCGCGCCGGCTGGTTTTGGAAAGGCGGGTCGAACAGCCTGACCTGCCGCTTGCCCGACGGCAAGATACGGTCGTTCAGCATGCAGTGGGGCACTCCCTCAGACTTCTTCGACTTCAACGGCATGGCCGTACTGGTCTGCCGCGACAATCTGCTGGTGCTTGAGAACGGCCAGATTAACGCAGACTTCTTCGACCTCTCTGCGCTTGGCGACAGCCAGGTGGGATTCCGCACGGCCATCAAGGACCAGCAGGGCAACATCTTCGTGGGCACGCGCGGCAACGGCCTGTTCTGGATTCCCGCCGGTACGCGGCGGCTTGTCAGATACCCCTGCACCGCCCACGGCCTCGACATGAACGCGACCAAAATCTGGGCACTGGCCGAAGACCGGCAGGGCAACCTCTGGGTGGGTTGCCAGCAGAAGGGGCTTATCATGATACCCAACCGCAAGGCCCAGTTCTCCTCATGGAGCTTCTCGGGGCAAAGGGCTAACATTGGCACTTTTGTCTCGTCTATCTGCGAAGGCGACAACGGGCTGACCTGGCTCACCGTTCAGAACAAGGGGGTCTATGCCTTCGACTCCATCGGCCGCATTGTTGCCAACCCGAAGGCGCCGGCTGACGTGGAGTTCCTTTATCGTGACAGCCAGAACGGCTACTGGCTGGGCACGAGCCACGGTGTGTTCAGCTACAACCCGGCGACAGGCGCCTCTCAGCTGCTGACCGACTTCGACTGCGACAAGTTCAACTGCATGACCGACAACGGCCGGGGGCAGCTCTTCTTCTCGGTCTTCGCAAAAGGCATTCTGATGTACGACCGGCAGACGCGCCAGCTGCGCAGCTTCAGCATGAGCGACCCCGACGACAGCCGGCGGGGCAGGCTCTGCAACAACTGGGTGATGGACATGACCGGCGACCGCGAGGGCAATGTCTGGGTGGCCACTTCAGACGGCGTGAGCTGCTATAATCCCAAGACCGACACGTTCAAGCCCTATGGCTGGCCGACACTTGTCAGCGACAGGTGCTGCTACAGCCTTTGCGAGACCAGTGACGGCAACATGCTGATAGGCACGGAGCGCGGGCTCTATGTCTGGTACCGCAAGACCAACAAGCTGGAGCTGTTCCCGCACGGCGAGGCGCTGCAAAACGTAGTCATTGGCTACATTGTGCAGGACAATGCCGGCGACATCTGGTGCAGCACCTCGATGGGCATCTGGCACTATCATGCGCAGAAGGCCAGCTGGACCAGCTATGTCAACGGCCCCGGGCTGGCGGTGCATGAATACGTGAACAGCGCCGGTCTGCACACCGCTGCCGACCGCATATACTTTGCCACGAATGACGGTGTAACCACTTTCACGCCCCGCCAGGTGCATGACGTGGATGTGTCGCCGGGCGAGGTACATCTGACAGGCTTTTTCATCGGTCAGCACTCGGTCAACACTCTTACCATGTCGGGTGGAGACCGAGTGACTGGCCGGCCCGTCTTTGAGTCAGACCACTTTACCGTCTCCTATCTTGAGAACTCGCTGTCGTTGGAGTTCTCGCTGCTCAACTATGCCAATGCCGCCAACGTTATCTTTGAGTACCGGCTGAGCAGCGACGACCAGTGGATGCGCAACGCCGAGGGGCAGAACACCATTACCCTGAGCCACATGGCCAGCGGCACTTACCAGCTGGCGGTGCGCGCCATTGACAACGGCGTAGTCTCGCCCCTGAAGGTCTATACCATTGTGGTTACGCCGCCCTGGTACCGCTCTACATGGGCCTATCTGCTTTATCTGCTGGGGGGGGTATGTCTGATAGCCTTGGCAGCCGGGATCTACCGCCGGCGCACCCGCCAGCAGCTCGACGAGGAGAAGATGAAGTTCCTCATCAATGCCACCCACGACATCCGCTCGCCGCTGACACTCATTATGTCGCCGCTGGCCAAGCTGCGCCGCCGCAACCTTGACGAAGAGTCGCAGGCCGACCTGACCGTTATCGAGCGTAACGCCCAGCGCATACTCACGCTGGTCAACCAGATACTCGATGTGCGCAAGATAGACAAGCAGCAGATGCACCTGCACTGCACTGAGACCGACATGAAGGCATTTGTCAGTGCCATCTGCAAGGTCTACGAGTACAACGCGCAGGAACGCCAAATCAGCTTCACGTTCACCGCCCCTGACGAGCCTGTTACGGCGTGGCTGGACCATACCCAGTTCGACAAGGTGGTGTCTAACCTGCTGTCAAACGCGTTTAAGTACAGCTTCGACGGCGGCCACATAGCCGTGAGGGTGGGCGAGGGGCACGACGACAGCCGCCGCGATGCGCTCAAGGACTACGTTGAGGTGACCATCACCGACGACGGCATGGGGCTGCGCGAAGATACCATTCAGCACATCTTCGACCGCTTCTATCAGGGCCGTACTTCTACCTCGACCCACATTGAGGGCACGGGCATTGGCCTGAATCTCTGCAAGATGGTCATCGACATGCACCACGGCAGCATCACTGCCGCCAACCGCAGCGACGGGCAGCGCGGCAGCATCTTCACCGTCAGGCTGCCGAAGGGCAAGGCCCACCTGAGCGAAGCAGAGCTGGCCACCACGACAGACAAACAGCAGCTGAAACCCGCGCGCGGCAAGCAGCAGCCCCACTCCAACTACCGCGTACTCGTGGTCGACGACGATGCGGAGATAGGCCGCTACATCAGCAGCGAGCTGGGCGCCTACTACCACTTCAATGTCTGCCAGAACGGCAAGGAGGCGCTGAAGGAGCTGCTCACCAACAGCTACGACGTGGTGGTGAGCGACGTGCTGATGCCCGAGATGGACGGCTTCACGCTGCTGCGCATGGTGAAGTCGAACATTAACATCAGCCACATTCCCGTCATCATGCTCACCTCGAAGAGCGAGGTGGCCAACCGCCTTGAGGGCCTGGAGCGCGGGGCCGATGCCTACCTGACCAAGCCCTTCTCCATGGAGGAGCTGCACGCCGTGATTGACAACCAGATAAAGAACCACCTGCGCCTGAAGGGCAAGTTCACAGGTGCGCAGCAGCCGACCGACAAGGTGCAGGCCATAGACATCAAGGGCAACGACGAGCTGCTCATGGAGCGCATCATGAAGAGTGTCAACCAGCACCTTTCCGACAGCGACTACAGTGTCGAGACGATGTGCGACGAGGTGGGCATCAGCCGCGCCCACCTGCACCGCAAGATGAAGGAGATGACGGGCATACACATCAGCGAGTTCGTGCGCAACATACGCATGGAGCAGGCCGCGCTCATGATTAGCCAGCAGAAGCTCAACGTGACGCAGGTGGCCTATGCCGTAGGCTTCTCAAACGCGGGCTATTTCTCGACGGTCTTCCGCCGCCACTTCGGTGTCTCGCCCACGGAATACGTGGAGCAGCGCGGAGAGGGCGCACCGCCAGAATGAGACATTTTCAAACTTTGCGACAATTTCAAAAGCCTATGAGACAATCTTTAATGAGACATTTTGAAAAGGTTACTACCTTTGCAGCTGCAAATTCAAACAACTAAGTAATAAAAACTTCAAACATTCAATTTTTTCACTAACTTTTAAATTTTTATGAAGAAAAACTTTTTACTCAGCTTGGCCTTGATGTTTGCCGCCACGGCAACACAGGCGCAGGTCATGTACGAGGACTTCTCTGCCGCGCAGACGAAGGCCGAGACTGACCCAGGGTGGTACGAGTTTATCAACACTCAGGAGGGCGACGAGCGCACCGTTGAGAAAGGCGTAGTGCATTTCTACAACAGCGACCAGGTCGAAGGCCAGAGTTGGATGCGTGCCATCAAGTTCCGTAATCTCCCCATCAAGGAGAACACCTCTTACCGCGTTAAGTTCAAACTGAGCGGCGACGACACCTACAACATGGATGGCAGCGCCGACCAGAACACACGAGTTCGCTACGCGCTGATGCAGGGTGGCGAGAATCTCGACATGGGCTTCCTGGGCAGCAACGGCTCAGAGCAGATTAACGATGCCAACGTTAGCTACGACGAGCGCACCTATGTTGGCATGTACTACTACACGACCGATGCCGCACAGAAGGCTTGGTATGCAGAGCGCAACCCCGGCAAGGACGAGCTGCCTGCTACCTATTTCCTGACCATCAACGTCTACAACCCCGGTGACTTCGACATTGACGACGTGCTTGTTGAGGAAGCCAACATTCAGGGCATTGCCTACCGCGACGACGTGATTCGCGTTGACTTCGGCTATGCTATCAACGCCGCAGCCGTGCTGAACGGCCAGACCCGCGTGCTGATGCCCAACGACTGCGTGACGGTGAAGCTGAACGGCGAGGAGGTGAACGTGCTGTCTGTTGAGCTTTTCAGCAACGGCAGGTTCTATATCTTCCTTGACGACCAGTATCCCAGCGGCCCCGGTGAGGATGTTGAGGTGAGCTTCACCAATCCTACCGACCCCGCCTACCGTCTGCAATACGCAGCTGGCCTGACCCCCGGTGGCGACGTGTTCGACTTCGCTGGCGAGAAGGGTGCGTATGACGACGACCTGGAGGATGTCTACTCATTCGTGTTCGTGACCCCGACACTCGTGTCGGCTGACCCCGAGAACGGCTCGTTCAACCTGCCTGTTAGCACCAACGAGTTCAAGTTCGTGTTCGACAAGGACATCGACTGCTCACTGGTTGAGGCTACCTTCGACGGCGTGAAGATGACGGCTGCTCCCGCAGACGGTCTGTCTAAGGAGGTTACCTTCACTCGCGAGGCTGGCGATGCTGCCGTAGGCGTACACATGGTGAAGGTAACGAAGGTTTATCCCGAAATCATGCTCGACCCCAATGAGTATGGCGAGCTGAACTTCGAGCTGAGCTTCGGCCACGTGGATATCGACCCGAATGACACTATCCGTGTCGTGATGACCGACGGCTTCGACGAGGCCGGTGCCGGCAACTATCCTGTGGGCTGGCAGGTGATGAGCGACAACGAGCTGCGCCAGACTGAGGCTGACGGCTGGAGTTCTGGCAGCCGCCTTATCGGTGGCAAGAGCGGTGACATCACCACAGGTCTCTACCTCTGCTCGCGCAGCGGCTCTGAGGGCTATGCTTGGTATGGTGCCAACGAGCCTGAGGATGAGAAGCTGCACCTGACTCCTGGTAAGTACCAGCTGACATTCCAGTGCGCTAAGTGGGATACCGACGAGCAGAACGCAGTTCGCGTTCAGGTGTGCGACGCTGCCGACAATGTCATTGCTGAGGAGTTCACACTTGTTGAGCCTCGCGTTGACAACAGCCAGCACAACACCACTGGTGCTACTAAGGTTACTGTGAACTTCGTGGCTTCTGCCGAGGGCAACTACGTGCTGAAGTTCTACTGCCTCAAGGCTGACGGCAATCCTGGCGGCTGGGGCGACGGTATCTTCCTTGGCAACGTACAGCTGAAGTACCTGCCTGCTGCTGTTGGTGTCGACGAGACCAACCTGCTGAACACTGCTCTTGCTAATGCCAAGACCACTCTGAACGACAATGGCGGCGAGCGCTATCTCGGCGTTGACTACGACAACCTGAAGGCTACCATCGAGAAGCACGACGGTAAGGCCGATGTCTACACCGCTCCTTCGCAGTTCAAGGCTGCTGCCGCTGAACTCGACGATGCTGCTGATGCCCTGAAGGCACACGTGAGCCTCTGCAACACCTACGACCCGCTGGTCGAGAATGCTATCGCCGCTCGCGATGCCCGCACCGATACCAAGTATGCTAAGCACCCGGGCTACGCTGCTCTGGTGGCTGCTATCGAGAAGTACGAGGGCAAGGTACTCACCGACAATGCTGAGCTGACCGAAGCCATTGCTGCACTGCAGAACTCAACGGCAACGATGAACAAGATTGAGCGCGTGACGGAGAACTACCTCTACGGCATCAACTCTGGTATTGCTACACTCGAGAAGCTCGGTGCTTCTGAGGAGAAGCTGACCAACGAGGCTGCCGAACTGCTTGACGACAATGCTGCTGTGAAGCAGAGCATTCAGGTGGCTATCGCACAGGCTGTGAACAAGCAGATGGCCGACCCGAATGTCGACCTCTTCGCTCCGCAGCTCGACGAGGAGACTCTTGAGGAGGGTGTTCCTGAGTATGACCTCTCAGTGTTCATCAACAATCCTGAAATCTACTACACCGCTAACGACGACAAGTCTACGGGTGGCTCTGCATGGCCTTCAACCGAGAACATTCCCGGCTGGACACTCACCGAAGGCGAGGGCTGGACTGGTGGCTTCACCTTCCACTATCCTTGGGGTGCTGATGCTCAGTATGCTTACAATGCTGACAACTGCCCGAATGCCAACGGTATGATTGCCTCTTGGAGCTTCGGCTACGACATTGAGCAGACCATCGAGAACCTGCCCGCCGGCCAGTACAAGCTGACCTTCGGTGTCGGTGAGCGCGATGAAGCCAACAGACCTGAGCCTACGAGCTATGTCTACGGTAACACGACCGACAAGGAGTACCAGACCGTGATTCCTGTTATCGCAGGTAGCGTAGAGCCTTACGACAACGCGGTTGTTGAGGGTATCATTGTCACCGACGGCAAGCTGACCATCGGCTTCCACCAGGACAGCGAGGACCAGACCTTCTTCAACAACGTACACCTCTACCTGGTAGGCGGTGTTGACGGCCACGACTACGCCGGCGACGTAACCAGCATTGCCGACGTTGAGAAGGCTGCCACGGTGAACAAGGTTGAGCTGTTCGACCTGAACGGCCGCCGCGTGAACAACGGTGCCCGTGGTGTCATCATTGTCAAGAAGACCATGAGCGACGGCACGGTAGTCAACCAGAAGGTTGTGAAGTAGTAAGGAAAGAATATCGCGACAGATATTTTCCAACATGAAGGATGGGCGGGGCCTCGCGGTCGCGCCCATCTCTTTGTTTTTTAGGAGATTTTTTTCGGAGTTAGAGGAGTTAAGGAAGTTAAAGGAGTTAAGCCATATGTTTTGCGCCGCAAGGTCGGCCGAAAGAAAA
>JAFLSH010000046.1 GCA_022511055.1 Prevotella sp.
CTTGTTGGCAGTAACCTCCAATTAAAGTATAAATATACAAATTACAACTTTATTCATATTATTATTATACTAATAAATATCACGAAGATTTTTATTTATTCAAAGAAAAGAAGTATATTTGCAAATGATAAATATTTGTAAGTAAATAAAACTTAATTAGATTCTTATGAAGAATATAACTGAATCAATGAGGGTAAACCCAAAATACATTAAAGAAACAATAGAAGAATATAATAGGGAACACCCTATATGTAAAAAAACTATAAAGCCTTATCCAATACATGAACTGAATGGTGGGAGATATTATGTTGTAGATATGACAGCTGAAGAATTTGCCGAACAAAATAATGCTATCAACATGGAAGATATACAATGGACACAGAGTTGAATTTTGCAAGGCAAAAACAACTTCTATATTGCAAACAGAGGGAAAATGGGAATGACAATTACGTACAATTTGCCTCCAAAGTGGTAAGAATGTATTTTTATACAAGAACAAGCAGTCGTTTGGCTGCTCATTTATTTTGTTGTTGGTTTATATGTCTTCTTTGATTTTAATTCAGATTGCCATTCAAATTATAGTTACTCAAGTCTGTAATAGTGGTAGCATTCCTTTCCGCTTCTTGTCTTAATTCATCTATTCTTGAAATAATTTCTTTCAATTTATTGTTATTCTCAGGAAAAGCCAAAAACTCAATTTGTGTTTCTTTTTCGACACCACCGTGATCTTCGACCAAATAGAACTTAAACTCTGATGGTTTCCCATTCTTTCCATTGTCACCAAATACAAACTTTATCACTCCGTGCTTTTGTATATAACCTTTCCAGTCAGCAGTAACAATAAAACCATACAGCTGCATTTGAGTATCGCAAAACTCTTTTAATTCTTTAACTTCAAACTCAAGTCCAACGTGGCTGTTTAGATACATTTTGTCCTTCATACCGAATGAAAGCCAAGAATCCACTTCTTGTATTACATAGTGCATAATCGCCCTATCTGCTACTTTTCTTGATTTTATATTGACATTGCCGACATCTATCAGTTGGCCATTCTTATTCAGTGAAGAACGGTGTCCATTGTCAAGCATTCTGTCGGTTGCTACATAGATGGTTGTTGGAAACAATGCGGTATCCTTATTCATACTTCTGGTATTACTTTGTTCTCTGCTAATCTGATTAACTGTCTCATATTGAATCAATATTTATCTTATAAATATCAATTCTGCTGCAAATATATGGATAATATTTGAATAAAACAAATTTTGGCGGTATTTGTTTATAAAATGTACGTATATACTATGAAAGGGAAAATCAGATTAACTGAATCAGGCCTTCGTAGGATTGTGAGGGCATCTGTCAACAGAGTGCTTGTAGAAAATGAACAATTCACTAATAATCAAAATTACTCACACTTTGCGGTCAATAAAGAAGCCAATCGTTTTTTAACGAAGAAAAAATGCCCGGGGCCCAATCCCATTCTCATGTCTGTCAAAGAAAAATGAAATAGTATTTCTTTGTTTCGGAAATTATTGTTAACTTTGTACCCCGAATAACAAACGTACTGAAAACCAGAGATGAAAAGACTTGCTTTACTGCTGATGGCTGTCATGGCTGTGCTGGGGCTACAGGCGCAGATTCGTGGCCATAACATTGTGGTCACCGTGCAACCCGACCACCAGGACTGGAACTACGAGGTAGGCCAGAAGGCGCAGTTCACGGTGAACGTGCGGAAGTCGGGTACGCTGCTCGACAATGTAACGATTGACTACGAGGCCGGCCCGGAGATGTACCCCGAGGTGAAAAAACAGGAGGTGCTGAAGGACGGCACGATGAAATGGAGCGGCACGATGAAGCAGCCCGGCTTCTACCGGCTGACGGTGGTGGCGCATGTAGACGGCAAGGACTATAAGGGCATGTGTACGGCGGCTTTCTCGCCCGAGAAACTGCGGCCGACGACGGTCATGCCGAATGACTTCGAGAGCTATTGGCAGGGGGCTATCCAGGAGGCGCGCAAGATTGACCTCAACCCGACCAAGCGACTGCTGCCCGAGCGCTGCACGAAAGACGTGAACGTCTATGAGGTCTCGTTCCAGAACTTCTTGCCGAACTACCGCACATACGGCATCCTCTGCGTGCCTGTGAAGGAAGGGCGCTATCCGGCCCTGCTGCGTGTGCCGGGCGCCGGCGTGCGGCCCTACGGCGGCGATGTGTACACGGCCTCGCGGGGTGCCATCACGTTGGAGATAGGCATTCACGGCATTCCTGTGACCATGGAACAGAAGATTTATGACGACATCTTCAACGGTGCGCTCATGAACTACTGGGAAACGGGCATGGACAACCGCGACAAGAGCTACTACAAGCGCGTGGTGCTGGGCTGCATACGCGCGCTGGACTATATTGAGCAGTACACACCGTGGAACGGCAAGGAGATGGGTGTGACGGGGTCGAGCCAGGGCGGATTCCTGACACTGGCCACGGCGGCGCTCGACAAGCGCATCACCTACTACGGTGCCGTGCATGCGGCGCTCTGCGACCACACGGCCTCGCTGAAGGGTGTGGCCTGTGGCTGGCCGCACTACTTCTACTGGAACAAGGGCAAGGGTCAGGAGCGGCAGATAGAGACCTCGCGCTATTACGACGGTGTGAACTTTGCCCGCCTGATTACCGACCGCCAGCAGGGGTGGTTCTCGTTTGGCTATAACGACGACGTGGTGCCGCCCACGACGGCCTATGCCACCTATAACGTAGTGAACGGCCCGAAGCTGCTGTCGCCCTACCAGCTGACTGAGCATTTCTGGTATCAGGAACAGTGGGATGAGTGGGAGGCTTGGCTATTGGAAAAGATGGGAATACAATAAAAAAACAATGACTACAATGAAGAAAATTGTGATGATGGCTCTGGCAGCTGTTGCAGTGGCTGCCTGTGGCACACAGAAGCAGGCTGAGGTCGAGAAGACACAGGCCCAGCAGTTGATTGAACGCCTTGACAGCCTGCGCTCTCAAGGCATCATGTTTGGTCACCAGGATGACCCGATGTACGGGCTGACTTGGGAGTACGATGCTGACAGCAGCGATGTGAAAAACGTCTGCGGCGACTATCCCGCCATCATGGGCTTCGACCTTGGCGGCATAGAGATGGGCGATGCCAAGAACTTAGACAGTGTGCCCTTCACCCGCATAGCCCAGGAGGCCGTCAGTCATCACCTGCGTGGCGGCATTGTGACACTGAGCTGGCATCCGCGCAATCCCGTGACGACCATCGACGGCGGCGGCTGGGCTGGCCAGAAGTTCCCCGAGGGAACGGCCTGGGATGTGACTGATTCGGCTGTCGTGAAGAAGATATTGCCCGGCGGCGAGTACCACGAGAAGTTCGAGACGTGGATGCAACGCGTGTCTGACTTCCTGGCTACGCTGAAGACCGATGACGGGCAGAAGATACCCGTTATCTTCCGGCCGTGGCACGAGAACTCCGGCTCCTGGTTTTGGTGGGGCGAGAAGCTCTGCACGCCCGATGAGTACAAGGCGCTGTGGAACATGCTTCAGGACAAGCTGACTGCCGACGGCTTCGACAACTTGGTGTGGTCTTACTCGCCCGGCATGGAGGACAACCTGACTGCCGAGCGCCTGCTGGAGCGCTATCCCGGCGACGACCGCATTGACATGATTGGTCTTGACGGCTACCAGTGGAACGCCGGCGAAGGCGAGCAGTTCATCAGCCGTGGCCGGCAGAACTTGGAAGTTCTCTGCCAGGTGGCACAGGAACACCAGCTGATTCCCGCGCTGACGGAGTGCGGCCTGAAAAACCTGACCGACCCGACGTGGTGGACATCTACGCTGCTGCCGACGGTCAAGGACTACCCCATCAGCTACCTGCTTGTCTGGCGTAACTATAAGTCAGAGTGGTTTGGCCCTTCGCCTGCCAAGCCCGATGCCGAGAGCTTCCGCGAGTTCTATGGCTCGGAAAAGATGCTTTTCGCAAAAGACATCAAGGACTGACAACTGATAACGTAATATAGAAAATCATAATCGTACAACTGTAAAAGATGACAGAATTTGAAAAGAAAGTAGCGGCACTTCGTGCGCACCACGAGGCGCTGCTCAGTCGCAAGAACGAGCCCGTGGAGTGGGGCAATGGCATCTACGAGAAATGGAAAAACCCCATACTGACGGCCCAGCACGTGCCCCTGGAGTGGAAATACGACTTCAACGAACAGGACAACCCGCACCTGATGCAGCGCATCATGTGCAACGCGGCTTTCAACTCGGGTGCCATCAAGTGGAACGGCAAGTATGTGCTGGTGGCGCGTGTCGAGGGAGCTGACCGCAAGTCTTATTTCGCCGTAGCCGAAAGCCCGAATGGCGTTGACAACTTCCGTTTCTGGGATGAGCCCATCACCATGCCCGAAGCACCCTCTGCCGACGGCGGCGAGGATACGGCCACGAACATCTACGACATGCGCCTCACTCGCCACGAGGATGGCTGGATATACGGGGTGTTCTGTGCCGAGCGCCATGACGACACCCAGCCCGGCAACCTCAGCGCGGCTACGGCCACGGCCGGCATAGCCCGCACGAAAGACCTGAAGACGTGGGAGCGGCTGCCCGACCTGAAGACCAAGTCGCAGCAGCGCAACGTGGTGTTGCACCCAGAGTTTGTCGACGGGAAATACGCTTTCTACACTCGCCCGCAAGACGGCTTCATCGACACGGGCAGCGGCGGCGGCATCGGCTGGGCGCTGGTCGATGACATCACCCATGCTGAGGTGAAGGAGGAAACGATTATCAACGCCCGCCACTACCACACCATCACTGAGGTGAAGAACGGCGAGGGGCCGCACCCCATCAAGACCCCGAAGGGCTGGCTGCATCTGGCTCATGGCGTACGCGCCACGGCCGACGGCTTGCGCTATGTGCTTTACATGTACATGACCGCACTTGACGACCCGACCCGCGTGATAGCCCAGCCGGGCGGCTACTTCTTAGTGCCTGAGAACGAGGAATACCTGGGCGACGTGATGAACGTGGCCTTCTCTAACGGATGGATTGCCGACGAAGACGGCAGGGTGTTCATCTACTACGCCACGGCCGACACGCGCATGCACGTGGCCACCTCCACTGTCGACCGTCTGACAGACTACTGCATGAACACGCCGGAAGACGGGCTGACCACCGCAGCCTCTGTGGCAACCATCAAGAAACTGATAGCAAAGAACAAGTGCAGCCAAAGGCCGTAAGCCCCGTGCGCCTGTTTATCCAAAAGAGTAAAAACATACACATATTATGGCAAAATCTAAGTTAATCGAGAAAATCGGCTATGGCTTCGGCGACATGTCTTCGTCGATGTTCTGGAAAATCTTCAGTTACTATCTTCCCTTTTTCTATAGTAACATCTTCGGCCTCTCACTGATAGATGCCGGTGTGCTGGTGCTGGTTACCCGCATCTGGGATGCCGTCTCTGACCCGATGATGGGTGTCATTGCCGACCGTACCAACACTCGCTGGGGCAAGTATCGCCCCTACCTGCTGTGGGTGGCTCCGTTCTTCAGCATCTGCGGCATTCTGTTGTTCACGACCCCCGACCTGAACTACGGCGGCAAGCTCATCTGGGCATACGTTACCTACATTCTGATGATGACTGTCTACACGGGCATCAACGTGCCCTACGGCGCAATGTTGGGTGTCATTACCGACGATTCAAACGAGAAGACCGTGTTCTCCAGCTTCCGCATGTTCTTCGCATACGGCGGCTCGTTCATCTCGCTGTTCCTCTGGGAGCCGCTGACCAACTTTGTCGGCGGCTATAACACGCCGGGCGGCTGGTTCTGGGCTATGTTCATCATTGCCGTGGCCTGCTTCTGCATGTTCCTGATTTGCTTCATGCTGACCCGCGAACACCTGAAGACGGTGTCGACCCTCTCTGTGGGCAACGACTTCAAGGCGCTGCTCTCCAACAAGCCCTGGTGGTTGCTCATTGGTGCTACGCTGTGCTTCAATCTGTTCAACACGGTGCGCGGTGCCACGGTGGCCTATTTCTTTCAGGACATCATCGGCCCGAATGTAACTTTGGCGTGCTTCGGCATTGTGTTTGCTTTCTACGCCGGCCTGTTCCTGGGCGTTGGCGAGGTGTCAAACATGGTGGGCGTAGCTTCTTGTGTACCCATAGCCAACCGGCTGGGCAAGAAGACCACTTTTATCATGGTTAATGCTACGTTAGTGGTGCTGAGTGTGCTTTTCTTCTTCATTCCCTGCACGCCGACAGGCTTCTGGCTGATGCTGATTGCCCAGATACTTATCTCCATCCTGACGGGTGTCATGTCTCCGCTCGTGTGGTCGATGTATGCCGACGTTTCCGACTATGTTGAGTTAGAGTATCATACCGCCTCCACCGGCCTCATCTTCTCTTCGTCTTCCATGGCGCAGAAGTTCGGCGGAGCTATCGGCGGTGCCGCCATATTGTGGTTGCTCTCAGGCTTCGGCTACATCACCGACCAGAAGCAGCTGGCTGCCGGTGCGGTGCAGCCCGACATTGCACTCGAATGTCTGCGCTGGCTGATGAGCTTCATACCTGCCTGCGTGGCACTGCTATCCATGTGCATGGTGTGGTTCTATCCGCTGACCACCGAGCGCATCAATGAAATCAATACGGAGTTGAAGAAAGTCCGCGCATTAGAATGATACAGACGATGAAACGCGAAATGCAGAATGTACTGGAACAGAACATTCTGCATTTCTGGATGACCGAGATGGTCGACCGCGAGAACGGCGGCTTCTATGGCCGGATTGACGGGCAAGGACAGCTGCACCCCAAGGCAGAGAAGGGCGCCATACTCAACGCCCGTATTCTCTGGTCGTTCTCGGCGGCCTACCGTGTTCTACGCAAGCCTGAGTATTTAGAGATGGCCACCTATGCCAAAGACTACTTTCTCGGCCACTTCATTGATAGTGAATACGGCGGTGTCTATTGGACTGTCGACTACAAAGGCCAGCCGCAGAACACCCGCAAGCAGTTCTACGCCATTGGCTTTGCGCTCTACGGGCTGTCAGAGTATGTCCGTGCCACGGGCGACGGCGAGGCGCTGGACTGCGCGCTTCAGCTCTTCGACTGCATTGAGGAGCATGCCCTCGACCTGCTGTATAACGGCTATATCGAGGCGACAGCCCGCGACTGGCAGCCTATTGCCGACATGCGCCTGTCACCCCTCGATGCCAACTTCCCCAAATCGCAGAACACCCACCTGCATATCATTGAGCCGTACACCAATCTCTATCGTGCCTTGTGCGAGATTGAGAGTGGCAAGGTAAGTCTGACGGATTCCGACTGTCTGCCCCGCTTCAAAGCCCGCCATGGCAGCACGGCCGCCACAAGGGTGCGTTCACAGCTTAGGAATCTCATTGCCATTTTCACCGACCACATTCTCAATCCTGAGACCCACCATCTGGACTTGTTCTTCGAGATGGACTGGACACGCGGAGCTGGCCACTTGGAGAGCTACGGCCACGACATAGAATGTTCTTGGCTGATGCACGAGGCCGCCTTGGTGCTGGGCGACAAGGAGGTGTTGGCGCAGATGGAGCCCATTGTGCAGATGGTGGCCAAGGCCAGCGAGAAGGGGCTGCGCCCAGACGGCTCGATGATTCATGAAGCCAATCTGGACACGGGCCATGTCGACGACGACCTGCACTGGTGGGTGCAGGCGGAAAACGTGGTGGGCTGGATAAACATCTACCACCACTTCGGCGACCAGTCTGCCCTGGAGAAAGCATGGCGCTGCTGGGGCTATATCAAGGACAACCTGATAGACCGCGAGCATGGGGAGTGGTACTGGAGCCGCCGCAGCGACGGCTCGCTGAACTTGGTCGACGACAAGGCGGGCTTCTGGAAATGCCCGTACCACAACAGCCGCATGTGTCTGGAAGTGATTGAACGCGAACTGTAGCCTGCGACCGCCTCTCCCGCAAAAACCAAAGACTAAATGATTAAGACACTTTACCAACAGATAGGGGAATACCGCCGGGCTTCTGTGATGACACCTGTGTGGACAGCGCTGGAAGTGATTATGGACGTGCTGATTCCTTACATCACGGCCTCGCTGATAGACAAGGGTATCATGGCGGGCGACATACAGCAGATTTATGTCTACGGTGCGCTCATGCTGGGCATGGCCTTTCTGTCGCTCGGCTTTGGCATTCTGGCCGGGCGGTCTGTGGCCTATGCCTCTTCGGGCTTTGCTGCCAACCTGCGGCTGGCCATGTATCGCAACATTCAGCGCTTTTCCTTTGCCGATATCGACAAGTACGGCACTTCAGGACTGGTCACCCGAATGACCACTGATGTCAACAACCTGCAAAGCGCCTACTCGCAGATACTCCGCATTACCGTGCGCGCTCCTTTCCGGCTTATTCTCAGCATAGTCATGTGTCTGGTCATTGATGCGCGCCTCTCGCTCATCTTCATTGCGGCCATGCTCGTCTTGAGCTTCTCGCTCTACAACATCATTTCGCGTGTGGCACATCTGTTCCAGCAGGTATTTGCCAAGTACGATGAGCTAAACCAGAGCGTGCAGGAGAACGTGCAGGCCATACGTGTGGTGAAGGCTTTCGTGCGCGAGGACTACGAAAACCAGAAGTTCAGCCGTGCCGCCGAAGGGCTTTACAAGCTGTATGTGCGGGCGGAAAGCCTCATGGCGCTGAATCACCCTGTCATGAATATGGTGGTCTACGGCTGCATCATTGCCCTCTCGTGGTGGGGCGCACACTTCATTGTCGGCGGCACACTGACTACGGGCGAACTCACTTCGCTCTTCACCTATGTCATGTCTATCTTGCAGGCACTCATGATGCTCTCCATGATTTTTGTCATGCTCACCCAGAGTGCCGCCAGCGGCAAGCGCGTGGCAGAGGTCATTGACGAGCAGCCCGACATTGAGAATCCCGCCAATCCCGTCTTCGACATTGCCGACGGCAGCGTGGAGTTCCGGGCTGTACGCTTCGACTATACCGAGAAGAACAGGGCGCAGCAGGCGGAGACCACTTCCCGGAAGTCGGCACTCTTCAATGTCAGCTTCACGGTTGGCTCCGGCCAGACCATTGGGGTCATTGGCGGCACGGGCTCGGGTAAGTCTACGCTGGTCAACCTCATTTCTCGCCTCTATGATGTGCAGGCAGGCGAGGTGCTGGTGGGCGGCCGTAATGTCAAGGACTACGACCTCGCCGCCCTGCGCAATGCTGTCAGCGTGGTGTTGCAGCAAAACCAGCTGTTCTCAGGCACTGTTCTCGACAACCTGCGGTGGGGCAATCCCGATGCTACGCTCGAAGACTGCCGGCGGGCATGCCGGCTGGCCTGTGCAGACGAGTTCATCGACCAGATGCCCGACGGCTACGACACGCTCATTGAACAGGGTGGTGTCAACGTGTCGGGTGGCCAGAAGCAACGCCTCTGCATAGCACGCGCCCTGCTGAAACGCCCCAAGGTGCTGGTGCTTGACGATTCCACCTCGGCCTGCGACACCGCTACCGATGCAAAGATTCAGCGCATGTTCCGCGATGAGCTGCAAGGCATGACCAAGCTCATTATAGCCCAGCGCATCTCGAGCGTAGAGCATTGCGACCGCATCTTGGTCATGGACAACGGCATGGTGACGGGCTTCGACACACACGAAGCCTTGCTGCAGACCAACGCGCTCTATCAGGAAATCTATCACATTCAGACTGCCGACCGTGGCGATTTTGACCGCCCGGCCGCTTCCACGACCTAAAAAAACGCGCCGCAATCTCAACGACATAAACTTCCCCGCCTTCCCTATGCGACAACCCTCATTCAACCGTGGCCCCCGTGGCCCGCAAGCCCAAAACCAGGGCGGCATTCAGAAGATGGATGCCAACCAGAAAGCCATTATCGGGCGCATGGCCCGCCTGGTGCTGAAACACTATAAGCTCTCCATCATTGTGGTGCTGGTCTGCATCGCCGTGTCTTCCGTGGTCACGCTCGTTTCCACGCTTTTCACGCGCACCCTTATCGACGACTACATTGTGCCGCTGACCCAGGCCACCAACCCCGACTATCGGTCGTTGGCGCAAGTTCTGTTCCAGTTAGGGCTGGTGCTTTTTCTCGGGGTCATCTGTTCCTATCTCCACAACCGCCTGATGATTGGCGTGTCTCAGGGCACGCAGCTGCGCTTGCGGAAGATGCTCTTTGAGCGGATGGAGCGCCTGCCCATCAGCTATTTCGACCAGCGCAGCCATGGCGATATCATGTCTGTCTATACCAACGATGTGGACTCCCTGCGCCAGATGATTTCCACCTCACTCTCTCAGGTTTTCTCATCAGTCATCACCATTGTTGTTACCTTTGGCTCCATGCTCATGCTCAGTGTGCCGCTCACGTTAGTGTCTGTTGGCATGGCCGTAGTCATGACCGTGACCACCACGCAGTTAGGCAAGCGCTCGCGCGCCTTTTTCCGCACCCAGCAGCAGAGCCTCGGCCGTGTCAATGGCTTTATCGAGGAGATGATGACGGGGCAGCGGGTGGTGAAGGTTTTCTGCCGCGAGCAGGCGGCCATCAGCGAGTTCGAGACCATCACCGAAGAGCTGCGCAACTCGGCCTACAATGCCAACAAGATTGCCAATATTGTGATGCCCATCAACGGCAACCTCTCTAACCTGGGCTATGTGCTGATAGCCGTTGTAGGCGCGGCGCTGGCCATTGGTGCCGTGCCTTCGGGCTCATCGCTCAACCTCTCTGTCTCCATTGGCACGGTGG
Source organism: Prevotella sp. (assembly GCA_022511055.1). Classification (GTDB taxonomy): domain Bacteria; phylum Bacteroidota; class Bacteroidia; order Bacteroidales; family Bacteroidaceae; genus Prevotella. Next base: position 10,763 of record JAFLSH010000046.1, read on the forward strand.
TGGCTTTCCTTACGCTGAACAAGAGTTTCGCACAGCCTATTACGCACGTTTCCCAGCAGATAAACTCCGTACTCAATGCCACCGTTGGCGCCGAGCGCGTGTTCCAGCTGATGGATGCCGTGCCCGAGGTGGATGAGGGAACGGTCGAGCTGGCCGACCCGCAGGGCGATGTGGACTTTACCGACGTTGACTTCAGCTACGTGCCTGGCAAGCAAGTGCTGTTCGACATTGACATCAACACCTCACCCGGCCAGAAAATTGCCTTTGTCGGCGGAACGGGTGCCGGCAAGACCACAGTCATCAACCTGATTAACCGTTTCTACGAGATACAGGGCGGGAAAATTCTCTACGATGGCGTACCCGTGACCGATATCCGCAAAGACAGCCTGCGCAAGTCCATGAGCATAGTCTTGCAGGAGACCCACCTCTTCACGGGCACGGTGCTTGACAATATCCGCTACGGCAAGCTCGATGCCACCGACGACGACTGCATACGCGCCGCAAAGCTGGTGGGGGCGCACGACTTTATTCGCCGCTTGGCCAACGGCTACCAGACCGTCTTGGCGGGCGATGGCGGCAATCTCTCGCAGGGCGAGCGGCAGCTGCTGGCCATTGCGCGCGCCGCCGTGACCAATCCGCCCGTACTCATTCTTGACGAGGCCACTTCGAGCATCGACACGCGCACGGAGCAGCTGGTGCAGCGCGGCATGGACACCATCATGCAGGGGCGCACCACATTTGTCATTGCCCACCGCCTGTCTACTGTCCGCAACGCCGACCAGATTATCGTGCTTGACCACGGGCGCATCATCGAGCAAGGCTCGCACGACCAGCTCATGGCGCTGAAGGGCAAATACTATCAGCTCTCCATGGGCGACACCTCACTGCTCAACTGACATTACCTTTTTTTTTGAGGGGTATAAAATGCACCTAACGGTGAGTTGTAACTATATTCATTTTTTTCTGCAAAATTTTTTGGAGATTGCGAAATAATGCTTATTTATGCAGGCGGTTTGGGGGAATCCCAAGTCACGGATACGTTAGCTTATTATTTCGCATTTGACTGAAAAGACGTGAGACATCTTGTTAGGAATAGTTCGACCCACAAATTTTATCCTCCCGTTTGCATATTAGGTAACAAAATCAAGAGATAAATTGATAAAAACGTTGCGGAATCAGATTTTTTTCGTATATTTGCACTGCAATTACAAAGAAAGGAATATGGTCGAGCAACTACATACTCTATTCGCAGCAATGGTAAATAAGACTAATGTTGAAACAAAATCACCATTAGTGCGTGTAGGGCTTGCCGTCATTAATCACACGCCAGACATTGATACAAGCCAAATGCCCTTGTCTTCATTTAATGTGCTTCTTTCAGAGAATCATGAAAAGTGTAGGATGCCTGTAGTGGAGTTTCCAACGACAAATAAAGATACAGACATTAAAAATTCAATTACTTCTGCCATTGAGGATTTCATCATCACGGAGTCAAGAATTGATACAAATTTAGTGCCTGCATTAAAATACATTGTTGATGAAAATATAGACAATATCACGGAGCATGCAGATACAGCAGCAGGCTATGTTTGTGCAACTTGGGATGATAATGCCGTAACTATTTGCATTGCTGATGCAGGAAAGACAATCTATGGTAGTTATGTTGATGGGAATTTTGAACAAATTTCCAGCGACCAGTCAGCTTTGCAAGCCGCAATATCAGGAGTCTCGACTAAAAATCGTCCTGGAGCAGAGAATCGAGGTTACGGAATCTCTACTTCTGCTGACATGATTGTTCGAGGACTGGAATCAACGCTGGTTATATTGTCAGGAAGAGGATTACTTTTCCATAATGGTAACAGAAGTGACTTTACAGAATTGCCAGAAGCTGTATTCATGCCAGGAACTCTCGTTAGCTTTACTATACCAACTCATAAAGAAGGATTCAATTTGTATAATTATATAGGAGGATAAAAATGAAAACAATAGACATTACAAACATATTAGGAACGGAACTCAAGTCAAGAACTTCCGCAAGGGATTTCGCCACATACCTACGTAATATGCAGATGGATGAGGTTTGTGTGGATTTCTCTCGGGTCAATTCTGTTACACGCAGTTTTATGGATGAGTTCTATCAGCTTTTGCTAAAAGCAGGTAATAGTTTGAATGCAAACATCCATTTGCAAAACATGAACGAGCAGATTGAAATTTTCCTTAACTCCGTGAAACAAGTTTCTGCCCGTCCACGGCCTGCCATAAAAACACCCAATACCCGTTTTGTTAATTTGCAGACGATACAGCAGCTTGATGAATATCTGGCATCAATAAAATAGAATCTCTATTTGTTAATGAGTAATGCCCAATATGTTTTAAGAAATGCTTAGCCTAACAACTAAGTATTTCTTTTATTGTAGTTTCCTGGTGATTTCAAAAAGTTTTTCACTTTTTCTGCAAAACTTTTTGGAGTTTGCGAAATAATGCTTATCGTTAACAATAACGTAGGGAACCCTCGCGCGCGCGTTATAGTAGGGGAAACAACCTGAACACCCTGCACCCTCAACACCCTCAACACCCAATTTGGGTGTTGAGGGTGTCGGGGGTTTGGGGCAAATAGCCCGATTGGCTACTATATATACGCGCGCGTAAGGAAAGTTTGTCGTATGTTAGCACTTCGTGATTTGTAACATCGGCTGCCCCCAACTTTGCCAAGAGTAACATTTCCAAGGTTGTTGGCGGAAAAGTGGCGAGTTTCACCCAATACTCCATGAGTATTGGGAAATACTCTGCGAGTTTTGAAAATTACTCCGTGAGTTT
>JAFLSH010000047.1 GCA_022511055.1 Prevotella sp.
GGGGGTGTTGAGGGTGCAGGGCAAGTTGCCTGTATTGGTACTATATATACGCGCGTGAAGCATTTGGAGTTAAGAAATAAGAGAAGTGATAGGAGTTAAGCCACATGTTCTGCCCGAAACTGGTGGTTGTTTCCAAAATTCATGGCGTATTTTGAAATAGTCGGCGAGTTTTGGGCAATACTCCATGAGTTTCAGAAATTACTCCGTGAGTTTTGAAAATTACTCCGTGAGTTTTGGGCAAAAGTCATGGAGTTTTTGGCAATACTCACGGCGTTTTTTCGCTGAAATCGTTGGTTTTTCTGATGATTGTCTATTCATCTGGGAGGGGGCGACCGACTTTTTCGGGGGCGGAAGAACAAAAATGTGAGGCGCAGCGAAAAGAAAAACAGAAAAAATGAGTATCTTTGCACACCAGTATGAGGCACTTGAAACGATATCTGGTATTTCTGGCTCTCTGCTGCCTGTCTGTCGCCGCCGGCGGGCAGACGGCTGAGGGGTTTCGCATCGACACTATCAGCGATGCGCTGTTTGAGCGCATCAAGGGAAAAAGCTATCCGCAAGACTGCAAGATTGACAGGAGCGAACTTCGCCATCTGACCGTCAAGCACTATGATGGAAAGGGAAAAATAAAAGATGGTGAGTTGATATGTAATAAGCAGATAGCCAAAGAACTACTTGAAATCTTTAAAGAATTATTTGAAAACAAATATCCCATTGAAAGCATCAGGCTGATTGACGATTTCGATGCCAATGATGAGCTGTCGATGCAGGCCAACAACACGAGCTGTTTCTGCTATCGGGCCGTTGCCGGCTCAGCCAAGCTCTCGGCTCACGCCAGGGGCATGGCCGTCGACATTAATCCGCTCTACAACCCTTGCGTGAGGCGGCTCAAGAACGGGAGCGTGAGCATACAGCCGAAAGCGGGAAAGCCATACGCAGACCGCAGCAGGCACTACGGCTACACCCTGCGGAAAGGCGACTTGTGCTATCAGCTGTTCACGAAACACGGCTTCAGGTGGGGAGGAGACTGGCGCTCGTTGAAGGATTATCAACACTTTGAAAAGTGATTTTGCCATACGGAGTTGGCAAAACGGCAGGCTAATTGTGAAAGAAGCTAAAACGGCGAAAAAAAACTGCACACAGGTTGCCGTTTTGAGCAATATTTTGACTAACTTTGCAGAAAAATTTGAGCGAAGCATGTTATGGAATCATTTCATTGGCTAAAAGAACTTTTCACAACGACAGACTCTGTAGCCCATATAGCCCTGTTGTATGCGGTTGTCATTGCTGTCGGTGTCTATCTCGGCAAAATCAAAATCTTCGGCATTTCATTAGGCGTTACCTTTGTGCTTTTCGCCGGCATTCTGGCGGGGCACATCGGCTTTACCGCCCCTACCCCCATCCTGACATTCATCCAGGACTTTGGCCTGATATTGTTTGTCTTCATGATAGGCTTGCAGGTGGGGCCGGGTTTCTTTGAGAGCTTCGGAACGGCAGGTGTCAAGCTCAACGGGCTGGCAGCACTGGCCATTCTGCTGAACATTGCCGTCATGTTTGCCTGCTACTTCATTTTCTTCGATACCAATGACCACACTTCGCTTCCCATGATGGTGGGAACGCTCTATGGCGCGGTTACCAACACGCCCGGTCTGGGTGCTGCCAACGAGGCGCTGACCGCCGTGTTCGGCTCTTCTGCCCCGCCAATTGCCTCGGCCTACGCCTGTGCCTATCCGCTCGGCGTACTCGGCATCATCGGTGCCACCATCCTGGTGCGCTACCTCTGCAAAGTGAAACTTGAGAAGGAAGAAGAGCGGCTCTACGCCCAAGAGGAGAACAACGTGGCCAAGAAACCCCACAAGATGCACCTGGAAGTTGCCAATAAGTATCTGGAAGGCAAGACACTGCTTCAGGTACACGATTTCCTTAACCGTGATTTCGTCTGCTCGCGCATCCTGCACGAAGGCCACGTCAGCATCCCCAATCGCAACACGGTGTTCCATGTGGGTGACCAGATGTACATTGTGTGTGCCGAGGCCGACTATGAGGCTATTGTGGCTTTCATCGGGCCTGTCATCAAGGTCGACTGGGAACAGCAAGACCAGCCGATGGTGTCGAGGCGCATCGTGGTGACTAATCCGAAACTCAACGGCAAGTCGCTGGCACAGATGCACTTCTCGAGCGTACACGGTGTCAACGTTACCCGTGTCACGCGCCACGGCATGGACCTTTTCGCCTCTTCCGGCCTGCCCCTGCAAGTGGGCGACCGCATCATGGCCGTCGGCCCTGAAGATGCCGTCGACCGTGTGGCCAACCTGATGGGCAATTCCATCAGGCGGCTGGATGCCCCGAACATTGCAACCATCTTTGTCGGCATCTTCCTCGGTCTGATTTTCGGCTCGCTGCCCATCGCCATTCCTGGCATGCCTGTTCCGCTCAAGCTGGGTATCGCCGGCGGCCCGCTCATCATTGCCATTCTGGTTGGGCGCTACGGCTACAAGATGCGGCTGGTCACCTACACGTCTACATCGGCCAACATGATGCTGCGCGAGATAGGCTTGGTGCTGTTCCTTGCCTCGGTGGGCATCAAGGCGGGCGCCTCGTTCTTCGAGACGGTTGTGCAGGGCAACGGACTGCTCTATGTGCTGACTGGCTTCCTCATCACCGTCATCCCCATACTGATTATCGGGCCTATAGCCCGTCTGAAGTTCAAGTTCAACTACTTCACCATAGCGGGCATGATAGCCGGTACATACACTGACCCGCCCGCACTGGCATACGCCAACAGCATCTGCTCGAAAGATGCGCCGGCACTGGGCTACTCAACGGTCTACCCGCTGGCCATGTTCCTGCGCATCCTGACCGCCCAGCTGGTGGTACTCTTCTTCTGCGGATAGCTTCGCAACGAATGACTGAATGCAAAAAACTCTATAACTAATAAATTTATCACGTAACACTAAACAATGAACAAATTTGGATTACTATGCAGCGCGCTACTGCTGGCAGGCAACCTGATGACATTCGGCCAAGGCGCCAAGAACATTGTCATCAGTGAAGTGCTGACCAACAATACCGCCAGCATCCAGGATGAGTTCGGCGAGCGTGAGGCATGGATAGAGCTGGAGAACGCATCGTTCACCACGTACAACATCCGTGGAATGTACCTCACCACAGACCGCAGTGTCCTTGACAAAACGATGAGTGTGCCCGAGCGCATCAAGCGCATGAGCCTCATTCCCAACGGAGATGTACGCACCAACGTGGGCGGCTACCAGCACATCGTGTTCTTCTGCAATAGCAGCCCCGCAAAAGGCAAGTTGCACCTCTCGCTGAAAGTGCCCATGTCAGAGCCCGTGTGGATAGCGCTGTACAACGGCAATGCCGTCGACCTGATAGACTCGGTGACCGTGCCGGCGCTGGCAGCCGACCAGAGCTATGCCCTGAGCAAAGGCAGGTGGGCCGTCAAAGCCAAGGAGAACGTCACGCCGGGCATGGAGAACTTTATCAACACCAACGAAACGAAAGTGGCAAAGCTGAAGCGCGAAGACCCGCACGGCTTTGGCATCACGATACTGGCCATGGGCATCGTGTTCTCCTGTCTGGCCATACTCTTTGTCTTCTTCAGCCTCTTCGGAATACTGATGCGGCACATGGAAACGGCCCGAAAGGTGGCCAACCAGCAGCCCATCAAGCCCGTGACCAAGACTGTGGAAATAGCAGCGGAGATAGGCCACAAGACAGGTGTCATCATGCAAGATGGGCTGAAGACCAAGGGCATTGACAAAGAGGTCTACATCGCCGTCATTGGCATGGCCCTGAAGCAGTATGAAGATGATGTCCATGATGTAGAGTCGGGCGTTATCACCATCAAGAGCAAGTCGTCAAGCTGGAATGAGGAGTTCCTGCAAATGACACAGTTCCACCAGTAAAAACCGTCAATCAATAACAACTAAATAAAAACCAACAAAAAGATGAATAAGTATCAATATAAAGTCCAGGGTGTTGACTACGAAGTAGAAATAGAAGAAGTAGAAGGCAACATAGCCAAAGTAAACGTCAACGGCATTCCGTTTGAAGTGGAGCTGCAAAAGCCCATCAATGCGGCCAAGCATCCGCAGCTGACCCGCCCGAAGGTGGAAGCCCCGAAACCTGCCGCGCCGCAGCCCGCTGCCCCTGTGGCAGCTGCCCCGGCCGCCCCGGCTGCGCCCGCAGGCGCAGGCACTCCCGTCAAGGCTCCGCTGCCGGGCACCATCACCGAGCTGAAGGTCAAGGTTGGGCAGCAGGTCAGCGTAGGTGATGTAGTGCTGGTGCTTGAAGCCATGAAGATGCAGAACAACATTGAAGCCGAGTTTGCCGGCACCGTCACGTCTATCACCGTCAATCAGGGAGACACCGTCATGGAAGGCTCTGTCCTCATGACCATTGGATAACCAAACAAGAACTTAGAGCGTATTTGTTATGAATTTAGGACAATTCATCATAGAAAACTTCAATGAGTTCCTTACCTATACAGCCTTTGCCAACGCAACGATAGGTAACCTCATTATGATTGTGGTCGGAGCTTTCTTCATCTATCTGGCTATCAAGAAAGACTTCGAGCCGCTGTTGCTGGTACCCATCGGACTGGGCATCATCCTTGGCAACATCCCGTTCCGTGCCGATGCCGGTCTGGAGATTGGCCTTTATGAAGACAACTCCGTGCTTAACATCTTCTATCAAGGTGTCAGGCAGGGCTGGTATCCCCCACTCATCTTCCTGGGCATCGGTGCCATGACCGATTTCTCGGCACTGCTGGCCAACCCGAAGCTCATGCTGATTGGCGCATCAGCGCAGTTCGGCATCTTTGGCGCCTACATGGTGGCACTGGCTCTGGGCTTCGAGCCAAACCAGGCTGCCGGCATCGCCATCATTGGCGGCGCAGACGGCCCGACTGCCATTTTCCTCTCATCGAAACTTTCGCCCAACCTCATGGGTGCTATTGCCGTGTGTGCATACAGCTACATGGCGCTGGTGCCGCTCATCCAGCCGCCATTGATGCGCCTCTTGACCACCAAGAAAGAGCGTGTCATCAAGATGAAGCCCGTGCGCCAGGTGTCTCAGACAGAGCGCATTCTGTTCCCCATCATCGGTCTGCTGCTGACCACGTTCATCGTGCCCTCTGGCCTGCCCCTGTTGGGTATGCTCTTTTTTGGCAATCTGCTGAAGGAGTCGGGTAAGACCACCCGTCTGGCCAAGACCGCCGGAGCAGCCCTGAACGATATTGTGGTCATGCTGCTGGGTCTGACCGTAGGCTGCTCCACACAGGCATCTGAGTTCCTGACCATGAACACCGTGTTCATCTTCATCATCGGCGCATTCGCATTCGCCATTGCCACAGCCTCTGGTGTCTGCTTCGTGAAAGTCATGAATTTGTTCCTCCCGGAAGACAAGAAGCTGAATCCGCTCATCGGTAATGCCGGTGTCTCTGCCGTTCCCATGGCAGCCCGCATCTCCAACAACCTGGGGTTGGAATATGACCGCCACAACTTCCTGCTCATGCACGCCATGGGCCCCAACGTGGCGGGCGTGATAGGCTCGGCTGTTGCAGCCGGTGCTTTGCTCGGCTTCCTCTCGTAACCATTAGATAGTCATTGCCGTTTGTTCAGCGTCTGGTTGTAACCAAAGTGTTATGCCAAACGCTGAATAAACGGCAAAAAAGCAGAAAAACAGCAAAAGAACAATCAATAAACCAATAAAAGACTATACTTAGCTCTATCCGTTTTTATGAAGATTCTCAGAAATTTTCCATTAGCCATCGCCGCATTTGGTGTTTTGTTGGCCGCCTGCTCTGAAGAGAAGAAAGACAAGAGGGGTGATGCCGCCAAATACAAGGTCATGGTGGTGAAACATGAAGACCAGACCCTCAACCAAGAGTATTCCGCGCGGCTTACCGGGCAGCAGATAGTTGAAATACGCCCACAGGTGTCAGGTACTATCACCAAGATTTGCATTCGCGAAGGCGAGCATGTCAGGAAGGGGCAGGAACTATTCATTATTGACCAGATACCCTATCAGGCCGCCCTCCAGGTGGCTGTCGCCGGCGTGAAGAGTGCCGAGGCAAAACTGGCAACGGCTCAGATGAACTATGAGAGTGACAAGCGGCTGGGCGAAAGTCAGGTGGTCAGCAGCATCACGGTGCAGACCACCGAGAACGCGCTGCAAGAGGCGCGGGCGGCACTGGCACTGGCCAAGGCCCAGGAGACCAACGCCCGCAACAATCTGAGCTATACGGTTGTGAAAAGCCCCGTCGACGGCTCTGCCTCCATGATTCCGTGGCATGTCGGCTCGCTGGTCAGCACCACCACTGCGGAGCCGCTGGTCACCGTGGCTGATGACCATGAGATACTGGCCTATTTCTCTGTTACAGAGCAGCAGGCCACTACCCTGATTGAGCAGTACGGCTCGCAAGAAGCCTTCATCAAGGGGGCGCCGGCCGTCAGCCTGAAGCTCCCCACGGGCGCTGTCTATTCAGAGCCCGGCCGCATCACCGCCATGAGCGGTGTCATTGATGAGCAGACGGGAGCGGTCACGCTGAGAGCCACCTTCCCGAACAAGAATCAGCTGTTGCGCAACGGCGGAACGGCCACCGTGGTGCTGCCAACGACCCTGAAAGATTGTATCGTGATTCCTCAGGAAGCCACATACGAACTGCAAAACCGCAAGTTTGTCTACCGTGTGGTCAACGGCAAGACACAGTCTGCCGCCATTGAGGTCATGCCGTTCAACAACGGGCAGCAGTATGTTATAACCAACGGGCTTAACGTAGGCGACACGATTGTAGCCGAAGGAGCTGGACTATTAAAAGAAGGCATCACCATCAAATGAGCATCAAGACTTTTATCGACAGGCCCATATTGGCAGGTGTCATCTCCGTACTCATGGTGCTGGCAGGACTTATCGGCCTGTCAAGGCTGGCACTGGAGCAGTTCCCGGAAATAGCGCCGCCGACCGTGCGAATCATGGCCACCTACACGGGTGCCAATGCCGAAACGGTGCAGAAAAGTGTCATTGTGCCTTTGGAAGAAGCCATCAATGGTGTCGAAGGCATGATGTATATGTCGTCTTCGGCTTCCAACACGGGCAGCGCATCAGTCTCGGTGTTCTTCCGCCAGGGCACAGACCCGGATATGGCCATGGTCAACGTACAGAATCGGGCTGCTACCGTTCAGGGCCGTCTGCCGAGCGATGTGGTGAAAGGCGGCCTGACCGTCAGAAAGCGCCAGACCAGCAATATCAAGCAGTTAGCCATCTATAGTCCTAACGACACCTTCGACAGAAACTTTCTGGCAAACTACACGAAAATCAACATTGAGCCGCGCCTCAGTCGTATTGCCGGTGTGGGCGAAGTGAACGTTATCGGTGCTGACTATTCCATGCGTATATGGCTCGACCCGCTGAAGATGGCGCAATATGGTCTGACCCCGGCCGACATCAGCAAGGTGCTGGATGAACAGAATGTCGAAGCGGCAACAGGTACGCTTGGCGCAGATGCTGACACGAAGTTCAGGTACGTGCTGAAATACCGTGGGCGGTATGAGGAGGAGCGGGAGTATGAGCAGATGGTCATTCGCTCGCTGCCGGGCGGTGAGGTGCTTCGCGTTGGCGACATAGCAAAAGTAGAATTGGGCGCCCAAAACTACAACTACATCGGTGAGACCAACGGCCACCCTGGCGTGAATATCATGATTAACCAGACTGCCGGCTCGAATGCCAACGAGATTATCATGAAGATTGACCGTGAGGTGGAAGACATCAGGAAAGACTTGCCGCCGGGCATCGCCATAGAAGATTTGGAATCCAAGAAAGACTTCCTGGATGCCTCTATCGCCAATGTCGCCAAGACACTGTTCGAGGCATTGCTCCTGGTCATACTGGTTGTCTACGTGTTCTTGCAGAATTTCCGCTCCACGCTGATTCCCGCTGTGGCCATCATTGTCTCGCTGATAGGTACTTTGGCAGTTCTTTATGCCATCGGCTTCTCGCTCAATATGCTGACACTGTTTGCGCTCGTTCTGGTCATAGGAACGGTGGTTGATGATGCTATCGTGGTTGTTGAGGCGGTGCAGGCCAAGTTCGATGAGGGCTATCAGTCTGCCTATCTGGCTACGGTCGATGCCATGCGGACTATCACCTCTGCACTGGTTACAACTACGTTGGTGTTCATGGCTGTCTTCATTCCCGTGTGCTTTATCAACGGCGTAACCGGCACTTTCTATACGCAGTTCGGACTTACCATGGCCATTGCGGTTGGTATTTCCCTGTTCAATGCCATGACACTCTCGCCGGCCCTGTGCGCACTGCTCATGAAGCCCCACCAGGAAGGTACGACATTCTCTTCACGATTCCATCACGCATTTGAAACGGCCTTCCAGCGGATTGTTCTCAAGTATAAGGGAGCGGTAACGGTGCTGATGCACCGCAAATGGCTGGCAGGGGGGCTGGTAGTCGTTGCCATAGCCACCCTCACGGTGCTGATGAAGACCACGAAGACTGGTCTTGTGCCGAATGAAGACATGGGAACGGTCTTTGTGAACATTCAGGCGGCACCAGGCACTAACCTGTCGCAGACTTACGCCATCATGAAAGATGTGGAACAGCGCATCAAGGATATGCCGCAAATCCGCATGTACTCACTGGTTGCCGGTAGCGGTGTGGGCTTTGACCAGTCTGCCTCAAGCGGCAGTTTCACTATCAAGCTGAAGAATTGGAACGAGCGTAAGGGAAAAGGAGATGACATTCAGTCGATTACGGAGGAGATACACCGGCGTACGGCTGACATTGCCAATGCAAAAATCCAGGTAAACACGCAGGCCATGATTCCTGGCTTCGGCCGAACTAATGGTTTTGAACTGTACATACAGGATAAGAAAGGCGGAACGATAGAAGACTTGCTCAACAGCACCAACCTGCTGATTGATGCCCTGAACAAACGCCCTGAAATATCGCGTGCGTTCACAAACTTCTCTATGAGCTATCCGCAATATCGGATTGACATAGATGCTGCCTTGTGTAAGCGCCGTGGAGTGTCGCCCAATGATGTGCTGAGTGCGTTGCAGGGATACATTGGCGGTATCTACGCCTCGAACTTTGTGAGGTTTACGAAGCTCTATCGTGTCATGATTCAAGCCTCGCCGGAGTTCAGGCTTGACACGGAATCACTGAACAATATCTTCGTAAAAACGGCCTCTGGTGAGATGTCTCCCATTGGGCAATATATAAACCTGACACGCATCTACGGCTCGGAGTCATTGTCACGGTTTAACCTATTCCCGTCAATCAGCGTGAGTGGTACACAGGCCGATGGGTATAGTACGGGCCAGGCCATACAGGCCATTCGGGAAACCGCAGCCGAAGTGCTGCCAGAGGGATACGGCTATGATTTTGGCGGCATGACACGCGAAGAGGCTGAAGCAGAGAACACAACGACCATTGTCTTCATCTTCTGCATAGTCTTCATCTATCTCATACTCTGTGCCCTCTACGAAAGTCTGTTCATTCCAATGGCAGTTATCCTGAGTGTTCCCTTCGGATTGGCGGGCAGCTTCATCTTTGTCAGGATATGGGGCATAGAAAACAACATCTACACGCAGACAGGTCTTATCATGCTGATAGGTCTCCTTGCAAAGACAGCCATCTTGCTGACAGAGTATGCCTCAGAGCGCTACCGGCAAGGCATGAGCATCACTGCGGCGGCCATGTCTGCGGCAGCCATCCGCTTGCGCCCCATTCTCATGACCTCTATGACAATGGTTTTCGGTCTGCTGCCCTTAGCCTTGGCCACAGGAGTGGGTGCAAACGGCAACCGCTCGCTCGGAGTGGGTACTATCGGCGGCATGCTCATTGGAACTATTGCGCTTCTCTTTATAGTGCCCGCCCTTTTCGTGGTGTTCCAGGCAATAGAGGTACGCCTGTTCCCGTCAAAAAGACATAAAGCAAAGAGCGTATCGGAGTAAGGCTCTATGACCGCCAGCAAAAACACGTAGAAACAAAAAAATGCAGCCATCTCTGACTGCATTTTTTGTTTGTGGCGGGCTATACTTGCCCCGATATGCCTATTTCTTTTCGTCTTGCTTCTCTTCTTTCTTGGCTACATCAGACTTGTAGCGCTTGTTCAGGCCGTTGATGACATCTTGGGTAATGTCATATTTCTTGTTGGCAAACAAGATGTTGTCGCCAGCCTTGGAAAGAATGATATCGAACTTCTTATCCTTGTTATACTGAGCCAGGAAATTGTTCAGCGAGTCGCGCAGGGCTGTGTTGAACTTCTGGGTCTCACTGGCAAGCTCGTTCTCTAACCGAACTTGCAGTTCCTGCAAGTCGCGCTGCTGGCGCTGAATGGCAGCCTGCTGGCTCTCGGCCTGTTCACGACTGGTGAAACCGTTGTTCTGCAACTTCTGCTGAAAGTTGTTCGCAGCCGTCTGCAACAGATTGCCCTTCTGGGTCAAGGTGTTGCGGGCATTGTTGCTTTTCTTCTCAAGAGTAACACTATATTCCTTGGCAAAGTTGTACTGTGTCATCAGTGAATCAACCTCAACATAGGCAATCCTGACACCCTCAGTGGTATTCACATCACCAGTTTCTGCCGGTTTTTCGTCCATTTTCGGACTTGCATTGTTGCACGACACCATCATGGTTGCAATGGCCAGTGCGCTAAAAATGTACTTTTTCATTTCCGTTTCTTGATTTTTATCTTATTTATTTTCCTTATTAACTATGGCTGAACTCACTGACACGTTGACGTTCCTGGCGCATTTCCCGGTCTTGGTCCATCACGCAGTGAATGCCGCGCTCACGCATGGCTTCACTGTCGTGAATATGCTGCGATGCAAAGCGGCCATTTTTCTGCAAAATAACCTTTACGCATAAAAATGCCATTGCGATAGCAATTATTAACGTAGTCAGAAGCAGTATTTTCATCATTTATTTGTAATTTTGCGGTGCAAAGGTACAAATAAGCGAGCAAAATACAAAATAAATATCATTAATAATGAATAAAAACGACTTAAAACCTGCTGTTGTCTTCCAGCAATTTGCGAAGATTAACGAAATTCCCCGCCCTTCGAAGCACGAAGAGAAAATGATTGAGTATCTGAAGAACTGGGGCGAAAGCCGCGGGCTCGACACTCAAGTTGACGAAACGGGTAATGTCATTATCCGCAAACCCGCCACCAAGGGCTATGAGAATCGTAAGACCGTGATACTCCAAAGCCACATGGACATGGTGTGCGACAAGTTGGTCGATGTGGAATTTGACTTCAACCGCGACCCTATCCGCACCTATGTCGATGGTGAGTGGCTGACAGCCGAAGGCACAACGCTCGGAGCTGATGACGGTATTGGCTGTGCTATTGAATTGGCAATCCTTGACAGCAGTGACATTGAACACGGCCCTATTGAGTGTGTCTTCACTCGCGATGAAGAGACTGGGCTCACTGGCGCAGAAGGCATGAAGGCCGGCTTCATGACTGGCGACTACCTGATTAACCTCGACTCAGAAGATGAAGGCGAGATTTTCGTCTCATGTGCTGGCGGCCGCAATACGCAGGCCAAGTTCACTTTCCAGCGTGAAGATGCGCCTGCCGGCTCGTTCTTCCTCAAAGGCTCACTGAAAGGTCTGGTCGGCGGTCATTCTGGCGATGATATTAACAAGAAGCGCGCCAATGCCATCAAGATTCTTGGCCGTTTCCTCTTCCAGACCATGCGCCGCTATCAGAATGTCGGGCTGGCACAGTTCCATTCGGGCAAACTGCACAATGCCATTCCGCGCGATGGCTACTTTGTGATAGCCGTGCCAAATGAAGTGAAGGAAAACGTGCGCGCAGACTGGAATGTCTTCAGCGCCGAAGTTGAAGATGAGTTCCATGTCACCGATAGCCAGATGGTGTGGAACATGGAAAGCACCGAAGCAGAAAAGGTCATTGAGCCTGAAGTGGCGCGTAAGTTCGTCTGGGCCATACAGGCTGTCGACAATGGTATTTATGCCATCTGCCAGGATGAGGCACTGAACGATATGGTAGAGACATCAAGCAATATCGCCAGCATTCACACCGAGGAGACTGAAATCAACATTCTTTCTTCGCAGCGTTCAAATGTCATGTCTAATCTCGACAATATGTGTGCTACCATTCAGGCCGTTTTTGAGCTGGCTGGCGCAACAGCTGTCAGCAGCGATGGCTACCCGGCATGGAAGATGAAGGCTGACTCGCAGCTGACAAAGATTGCTGTCGATGCTTATAAGCAATTGTTCAAGAAAGAGCCCGTTGTCCGCGGCATACATGCCGGTTTGGAGTGTGGCCTTTTCTCTGAGCGCTACCCCAACCTCGACATGGTCAGCTTCGGCCCCACCCTGCGCTTTGTACACACACCCGATGAACGGCTTCACATTCCCACCGTGCAGATGACATGGGATCATCTCCTGTTAATCCTGAAGAACATTCCTGCAAAATGATTTCTAAAAGCACTTTTGCAAAGATGAAGCATGCTTATGCTGTACTATTTCTCCTGATGCTGCTGGCCTCGTGCGGAAAGCAGCATCAGGCAGAATCGTTAGTCAAGGATTTCATGAAAGAGAACATGAGCCAGCCAGACCAGATGCGTGGCGCTAATTTCAGGAAACTGGATTCCACGTATGTGATAACCGACTCGCTCATACAGGTCTTTCATGCTACGGCCAATCAGAGCGGGCGCTACAAAGCCAACATCAGCTATGCTGCTGGCGAGGCCACAAAACCGCTGATGATTACGCGTGTCAGCTATAAGTGGAACGATGCAGAAGTCAGCGACACCTACTATCTGGATGCAGCATTGACACGCGTTGTAGCCGTAAAGTGCAACTAAAATACTATTTTTTTGAAAAAAAGCGCCAAATTATTTGGTAGTATCAAAAAATAGCAGTACCTTTGCACCGCGTTTGAAAAACAACCCCACGGTTAAAGTCAACAAAACACTTCTGGAAGGATGGGTGAGTGGCTGAAACCAGCAGTTTGCTAAACTGCCGTACGGGTTCCCGTACCGGGGGTTCGAATCCCCCTCCTTCCGCCAGGGAGTTTCGAGAACGCCTGAATGGTCGGTTCATCTAACGGTTAGGATACAAGATTCTCAATCTTGGCATAAGGGTTCGATTCCCTTACCGACTACAAAGAGAGAACAACAAAAAGAAAGTCTGATAAGGACTTTTTTTTGTATTTGTAATTATTCGTAGGCAAATAAACAAAATAAACTTTATTAACCTTTTAATAAAAGAAAGATTATGAAGAAAATTGAAGATTTATCAGCAGAGCAATTGGCTGTAATTAAGGAAAAACTAAGCAACATGGCGTATGAGTATGAGATGAGGGTAATGGACTACATTATGCCATTTTTCGTGGAAGAAAGCGATGAAGACGATGAAGATTTCTGCGACGAGGAGTTATTCATCTTTTATGACTTGTGGGAGAAGTTGAAAGATTAAAACAAACCCTGTTTTTATTAACGATTAACAATAAGCCCTTTACGGAAAAGCACATCATCCGTAAGGGGCTT
>JAFLSH010000048.1 GCA_022511055.1 Prevotella sp.
ACACCCTCCCCAACACCCAGGGTGCAGATTGGGGTGTTGGGTAGATTTCCTACCCTACACCCCAAATGGTCAAAAACACCCACTGAGAATCAGACGTTTACAAGCATTGGGTGTCGGGGGTGTCGGGGGTGCGGGGCATTCAGTTTGTATGACTACTATACGCGCGCGCGAAACAAATGAAAATAGGAGAAAATCACGGATTTTGCGGCCGGCGCTTGCGGTCGGCGAGATACATGCCGAAGAGTATCAGGACTGTGCCGATGATGAAGTAGAGGGTTATCTGCTCGGAGAGAATCAGCCAGGCGAAAAGTATGGTGGTGACCGGGTTGAAGTAGACATAGTTGGTGGCGGTCACGGCACCAATCTTCTTCAGGGCTAAGTTCCACGCCAAGAAGCAGAGCATGGAGGCCACACTGCCCAGAAAGAGCAGGTTGACAAGCACCTCGGGGCGGAGAATGGTGGCAAGCGAGGGGAAGCCCGGCCGGAGAAGGTAGTAGGGCAGCATGGAGAGCAGCCCGTAGATGAACACCTTGCGGGTGATGAATATCGTGTCGTACTTGCGGTTGGCGGGAATCATCAGCAGCGAATAGACTCCCCAGCAAAGGGCGGCGGAAAAGGCCAAGGAGTCGCCCAGGGGCGAGAGGTGGAGTACGAAATGGCCATTGAGTACCACAATGACCACGCCGAGGGCGGCCATCAGCGTACCCACCATCTGTGTGCGGCTCAGGCGCTCGGTCTTGTAGAACAGGGAGATGAGGGCTGAGGCGGCCAGCGGCGAGAGGCTGACTATGAGCGAGGTGTTGGTGGTCGTGGTATAGTTCATCGCGGTGTTCTCCGTCAGGAAATAGAGCGCACCGCCGAAGAAGCCGAGGCCGAAGAGCAGCAGCTCGTCGCCGAGCGAATCGGCGAAAAGGCGGAAGGAGCGGGCGGAGCGGCTACGCAGCAGGTCGAAGCAGAGCAGCAGAGCGTAAGCCACCATGAAGCGCAGGGTGAAAATCTGCGCCGGAGACAGGCCGTTGAGCAGCAGCAGCTTGGTGAAGACAAAGGTCGTTCCCCAGACTGCCACCACTATGAAGGCCAACAGATGGTACTTAAACATCGCCCGTTACGGTTTCCACAGGATTGCACACTGCCGCGCGGCTGTGCGGCCTACGCCTTGATTTCTATGTCGCGCCTCACGTTGTCGCGTATCTTCGTCAAGTACGCCTTCATGCCCTCAGCATCCCGGTTGTCGATAATCTCGAGCAGCTCCTTCAGCTCCGTGCGAATCTGCGCCACCTGGTCGTGGGTGTAGGGGTTGAAGAGGATTTCCTGCAACAGATAGTCGTCTTCGTTCAGCACACCCTTGGCTATGCGCATGTGGCGCTTGAAGGTGGTGCCCGGCGCATCCTGATGTTTCATCACGGCCGCAAAGACAAACGTGGAGACAAAGGGAATGGACAGAGAGTAGGCCACCGTCTGGTCATGCTCGTCGAAGGAGTACTCATAGATGTTGAGCCCCAGCTTCTGGTAGAGGTCCTTGAAGAAGATGCGCCCCATGTAGTCGCCCTCGCTGATGATAATGGCGTTCTCCTCAGACAGCTGCTGCAGGTTGGCAAACGTGGGGCCGAACATCGGGTGGGTCGAGACATAGCGCATGCCCGTCGACTCGTAGTATGCCTTCAGGTCGGTCTTCACGCTGGCTATGTCGCTGATGATACACTCGCCGGGGAGATAGGGCAGCACCTCCTCGAACACGGGAATGGTGTACTTCAGCGTGACTGCGTTGATGAGCAGTTCGGGCTTGAACGCCCGGATTTCCTCGTAGGTCGTAAAGCGCTGGCAGTTGTAGGTGAAGCGCATGCGCCGCGGGTCTTTCTCGAAGACCGCCACCTCGTGGTCGAAGCTCAGCAGGTCTATGAAGAAGCTCCCCATCTTGCCTGCACCCATTACTAATATCTTCATTGGTTGAACAGCTCTATTTGTTGGCGTACTGACTCCTCGTGTATGCTCTCGAATACCTTGGCAACAAACTCTGCCGACATGCCGCAGAGTGCGCCCTGCACGCCGCGCTTCTCAAGAATCTCCTTGTAGCGCGAAGCCTGCCGCACGGTCATGTTGTGTTCCTTCTTGTACTGTCCAATCTCGCGGCAGACGCGCATGCGCTTGGAGAGCAAGTCCACCAGCTGGTTGTCAAGCTCGTCAATCTGCTTGCGCAGCTGAACGATGTCCTCGGTGGTCACTTTCTCGTCGCGAATGACAAGCAGCGAGAGAATGTAGTCAAGCACGTCGGGTGTCACCTGCTGCTTGGCATCGCTCCACGCCTTGTCGGGGTCGCAGTGGCTCTCGACTATCAGGCCGTCAAAGCCCAGGTCCATGGCCTGCTGGCAGAGCGGGGCTATCAGCTCACGGCGCCCGCCAATGTGGCTGGGGTCGCAGATGATGGGCAGCGCGGGTATGCGGCGGTGCAGCTCGATGGGAATCTGCCACATCGGCATGTTGCGGTAAATCTTCTTGTCGTATGAAGAGAAGCCGCGGTGAATGGCGCCCAGGCGCTTCACGCCAGCCTGGTTCAAGCGCTCCAGCGCACCGACCCAGAGTTCAAGGTCGGGGTTCACGGGATTCTTGACAAACACAGGCACGTCGACACCCTGCAAGGCATCGGCCAGAGCCTGCATGGCAAAGGGGTTGGCAGAGGTGCGGGCACCAATCCAGAGAAGGTCAATGCCGTACTTCAGGGCCAGCTCCACATGCTCGGGCGTGGCAACCTCGGTCGACACGAGCATCTTGGTCTCCTCCTTCACCTCTTTCAGCCACACTAAGGCCGGCTCGCCGTGCCCCTCGAAGCCGCCGGGCTTCGTGCGGGGTTTCCACACGCCGGCGCGGAAGTTGTGGCAGCCCTTCATGGCCAGCTCGCGGGCAGTGTTCATCACTTGCTCCTCGCTCTCGGCCGAACAGGGGCCGGCTATCACGAAGGGGCGCTCGTTGTCACTCGGAAGATTCAGTTTTTCTAATTCCAGTTCCATATTCTATTGTTTTTTGTCTGCTTGTTTTTAGTGATTTCGCGGTCTCCCGGCACAGGCCGGTCAGGCAAAGACCTGCTGTATGCGTTGCAGTGCCTCACGGAGCTTATCCTCCTTGGCACAGAGTGAGATGCGTATGTAGCGCTGGCCGTTAGAGCCAAAGATGAAGCCGGGAGTAATGAACACCCGCGCCTCGTGCAGCACACGCTCCGTCAGGTCTTCCACATCGGCGTAGCGCTCGGGTATCTTTCCCCAGAGGAACATGCCCACCTGCGTGGGGTCGAAGCTGCAGCCAAGCACCCGCATGATGTCCTCGGCATACTTGCGGCGGCGGGCATAGGTCTCGATATTGGCCTGGTGGTGCCACTCTTCAGAGTTGCGGTAAGCCTCGGCGGCAGCCAGCTGCAGACCGCGGAACGTACCCGAGTCAATGTTCGACTTAATCTTCAGAATCCATGAGATAAACGTGGCGTTGGTGGCACAAAGGCCGACACGCCAGCCCGGCATGTTGTGGCTCTTCGACATGGAGTTGAACTCAATGCAGCAGTCCTTGGCGCCGGGCACTTGGAGAATGGAGAGATGCTCCTGGTTGAGAATGAAGCTGTAGGGGTTGTCGTTCACCACCACAATGTCATGGTCTCTGGCAAACTGCACCAGCCGCTCGTAGGTCTCGCGGCGGGCATTGCCGCCGGTCGGCATGTTGGGATAGTTGGTCCACATCAGCCTGACCCTTGAGAGGTCTTTCCGCTCCAGCTCCTCAAAGTCGGGCTGCCAGCCGTTGTCCTCGCGCAGATTGTAGTTCACAATCTCCGCACCGAGAATCTTGCTCAGCGAAGTGTAGGTCGGGTAGCCGGGATTGGGCACCAGCACCGCATCGCCGGGATTGACAAAGGCGAGCGTCACGTGCAGTATGCCTTCCTTCGAGCCGATGAGCGGCTGAAGCTCGGTCTTGGGGTCAAGGTCAACGCAGTACCACCGCCGATAGAAATCGGCCATGGCCTCGCGCAGCTCGGGCGTACCCATGGTCGGCTGATAGCCGTGGGCGGCGGGGTCGTGCGCCACCTCGCAGAGTTTGTCGATGGTCTGCGGCGAAGGGGGCATGTCAGGGCTGCCAATGGCCAGGCTGATAATGTCCTTGCCCTCGGCGTTCAGCTGGGCCACCTCCTTCAACTTCCTACTGAAATAATATTCGCTCACTAAGCTGAGCCTGTCTGCTGGTTGTATCATAGTTTATGCTTTTTCTGTAAAAAATGCGTGTGTGTCAATTGCGCTTCCGCGGTCAGTTGGTCTGCCGGCCGTCTTCGTACTCTCCAAGAATCTTCAGGTCTTTCGTCAGCGGGAGAATGGCATCTATCGACTGGCGGTAGCGGGTGAGGTCATCATACAGCACATCGACATAGAACAGATATTCCCATTCCCGCCCGATAATCGGCAGCGACTGAATCTTGGTCAGGTTGATTTTGTAGAACGAGAGAATGGCCAGCACGTGCGAAAGGCTTCCCTCCTCGTGGGGCAGCGAGAACACAATGCTCGACTTGTTGGTCTTGGTCAGCGGGCGGAGCAAGTCGGCCTTGTTGGGGTTTGACACCACGAGAAAGCGGGTGTAGTTGTGCTTATTGTCCTCGATATGGTTTTCAAGCACCTTCAGTCCGTAGAGCCGTGCCGCCTCAGCATGGCAAATGGCCGCCCAGCCTCGCCTACCCTCTTCGGCTATCATCTTTGCCGAGCCAGCCGTGTCCTCAGCCTCCACGTTCTTGATGGCGGGGTGCTTCACCAAGAAGTCGCGGCACTGCATCAGGGCCACGGGGTGGGAATGCACCTCGGCAATGGTGTCCCAGTCGTCTTCAGGCAGACAGCAGATGCAGTGGCTGATGTGCAGCTTGTGTTCGCCGACAATGGTTGTGCCCGAGTCGCGCAGCAGTTCGTAGTTGTGTAGCAGCGAGCCTGCAATGGTATTCTCAATGGCCACCATCCCAATGGTGGTCGGGTCTTGCTTGATGTTGGCAAAGACTTCCTCGAAGGTCGCACAGCAGATGAGCTGTATCTGCTCGCCCTCGAAATACAGGTGCGCCGCAATGTCGTGGAACGACCCTATCAGTCCTTGAATGGCTATTCTCTTCATTTTTTCTTCTTATCGAGCTTTTTGTTTTTACTTACTCTTCAAAAGCAAACCCCACTTTCACGTATGTGAAGCGGGGTTGTCTTTTCGTTTATTCCTTTCGTTGAACTTTTATACACAACGACCCGCTTCACAGTGCCCTGCAAAGTAAAAATAAAAACCGTAAAAGTACGTATTCTTCGGAATCATTGTCTTCTGTTCTTGTTTAATCGGGTGCAAAAGTAACACTTTTCTGCGAATCTCACAAATTAATTGCAAGAAATTTTGCAATTTCGCTTACATTTTCCCATTTTTCCGCGCGAACTCACAGCCCTAACGGATTGGCGGCCGAATATGCCTGCCGCACTTGCTGCTCTATGTCCTCCTGGGGCAGTTCCGGGTCTTGCTCGCGAAGGCGCGCCATGTCTTCAGCCGCTCCCTCGGTGTCGCCAAGCTCCTGTCTGACATGGGCGCGCAGGCGCAGCGCCTCCGTGCAGAAGGGGTTTACCTGCTCAAGCACATGGTCGCAAATGGCCAGTGCCTCTTTAACCTGCCCGCGAGCCACGGCCACCCGCCCTGACAGCACCATGACATCTTCCTGGTCGCCCACGCTGTCAGAGAGCCACTGCGCATCGGCCGCGGCTTGCTCCAGCTGACCCATAGTCAGCCAAGTGCGCCCGCGCAGCAGATAGGCTTCGGCGTAGTCATCGCGCAGCCCGATGGCCCGTGTCAGCAGGCTGACAGCCTCCGCCGGCTGGTGGTGGCCCAAAGCCGCCTGAGCCCCAAGGTAACAGGCCGCAGCACTCTCAGGCGCCATGGCCTGAAGCTGCTGGCACAGTTCGGCCATGCGGTCATAGTCTTCCATCAGATAGGCCACGTGCGCCATCTGCATCAGCACGTTCTGGTTGTCAGGAGCCTGCCCGGCCAGAATCTGCAACTCGGCCAACGCCTCCTCGAACTGGGAGAGCCGCACGAGCGCCTGCGCCAGATAGTCATGCACCTCAGGGTCGTCATTCAGCTTCAGCGCTTCACGATAACACTTCACGGCGTAGTCGAGCTGCCCCATCTTTGCAGCCTTCACACCATCATATTTCAGCAGCTCAAAGTTCCGCTGCTTCCGGCCGGCTTCCTGCTGCTCGGGCGTTTCTTCCGTTCCGCCGAACAATGCTTTCCAAAATCCCATAGTCTCTCTTGCCTTTAGTCCTAAATTACCCGGCCGCCTGCACAGCCTCCTCGAAGCGCTGCATCAGCCACTGGTTTTGCTCGTCAATAGTCATGGCCGTATTGTCGAGAAGCAGCGCGTCATCTGCCTTCCGAAGCGGCGAGACTTCGCGGTGGGAGTCAATGTAGTCGCGCTCTTGCACGTTCTTCAGTATGTCGGCGTAGTCGGCGGGCATGCCTTTCTGCTGCAGCTCATCAAAGCGCCGCTGGGCTCTCACCTCGGCCGATGCCGTGACAAATATCTTCAGCTCTGCATCAGGGAAAACGGTCGTGCCGATGTCACGCCCATCCATGACAACCCCGCCTTCGCGCCCCATCTGCTGCTGTTGGGCAACCAGCGCCTCACGCACGAAGCCGATGGCGGCAATCGGGCTCACGTGGTTGCTGACTTCGAGCGAGCGAATCAGCTGTTCCACACACTCACCGTTCAGATAGGTGTCGGGCCGCCCCGTGGCTTCGTTCAGGCGGAACGAGATGCTGATATCGCCCATGGCCGCCCGCAGTGCTTCGGTGCGCACGCCGCCATCTTCATCGAACATCTCATGGCGCAGGGCGTAAAGCGTAACCGCACGGTACATGGCGCCCGTGTCTACATAGACATAACCCACCCGGCGAGCCAGGTCTTTGGCCATAGTGCTTTTTCCACAGGAGCTATGGCCGTCAATTGCTATTTTAATCTTTTTCATAGTGCATAAGAAACATTTACCAACAACGAAGACGAAGAAACATGGTACTTGGCCCAGGCCACGTGCAGCTTCAGCCGCTCCAGCTGCAAGCCGCCGCCCAGCGAAAGCCCCGCACCGTGGCTGCTGTCTCCATCGTCATGCGAGATACGCATTTCCGCCGCCCGCAGGGTATTATAGCCAACGGCCACATAGAACTGCGGGGAGAGAATCAGGTCTGCGCCAACGACCAGATGGCGCCCCAGGCCATACTCCCAGTCGTTCAGCCTGACCAGGGTGGCCGACAGCCGCAGCGGAGAGCCCACCAGGCGCTTGCTGACCCCGAACTGCAAGTCAAAGGGCATGCGCTCGAAGTCATTCTCATAGGCTGTCAGCTGGCCGCCCACGTTACGGGCCACCACCGCCACAGCCCACTGCTGCTCACCGCTGAAGTAGTGAAGCCCCAAATCCACGCCCATGGCCAGGGAATGGAACTGGCCGATGTGGGAAGTGATGACCTTCGCGCTAATGCCGCCGCTCACATGGTCAGTCAGCAGATAGGCGTATGTACCCATGACCGCAATATCCTTGGCCGAGAACTCCCCGGTCTGCAAGCCTTCCGCAGTGGTCTCGCGCATTGTTCCGTAGCTCATGTACTGCGCCGAGGCCGCCCAAGTGCCGCGTTCCCCCGCCGCCTTCAGGAACGAGCCGCTGGCCGTGGCCGTTCCCTGCATGTAAGTCATCATGCCCAGCGAGAGGGTCTTGTCACTGACTTCGGCAGCAAGGGCGGGGTTGTGGAACAGCATAGTTCCATCATCTTCATTCAGCGTTATGTTATCACCCCCCAAGGCCGCCGCGTGGGCACTGACCGGCAGCCTGAGAAAGTTGAAGGCTGTCTGGCTCTCTTGCGCTTCTGCCAGAAGCACAATCAGCATCAAAAAGGTGGTAATAACGGCTTTTTTCATCTAAATAACGTCAATTCGGGCACAAAGATACGAAATATTTGTGAATTGTGGATTGCGGATTGTGGATAATTTTGTATTTTTGCAAACCGTTTTCAATAAATAACGCAGAAACAAGCGTTTTTGGCATGGAAGTAAAGAAGAGTTCACAAGCTGATTTAGACAGCCGGCGCACCGAGCGGTTCCTGTTGGGGCTGATTGTGGTGCTGGCCACCCTTTTTGTCGCCTTGGAGTTCGACTTTACCCTGAGCGACTCCGAGGCCGACTATGATGCGCTCAGCGAAATAGTGAAGGAGATAGACCTTGAAGCGCTGAAAGAGAAGGAAGACCTGATACCACTCATACAGAAGCAAGTGGTGGAAATACCCAAATCGTCTGACAAGCTGAACATTGTGGAAGACGAGCAGCCACAGGAGGAACAGCCGGAGGAAACTCCCCTTGACAGCAATGTGGAGTACAAGCAGGCCGAGGAAGACGAAGCCCCCACCGAGCCTGTCGACATGGAGATGGACAACAATCCGCAGCACCGCCGCATAGTCGAGCAGCTGCCGGAGTTTCCCGGCGGCGCAACCGCCTTCATGAAGTGGCTGACCCAAAACCTGAAGTACCCGGCCACAGCCCAGCAGCGGAAGGTGCAGGGCAAGGTGGTCGCCCAGTTTATCGTGAACACAGACGGCTCCATCAGCGACCTGAAAATCGTGGAGTCTCTCGAAGCCAGCTGCGACCGCGAGGCCCTGCGGGTCCTGCGGATGATGCCGGCATGGAAGGCGGGCATAGAAAACGACAAGCCCTGCCGCACCATGGTGGCCATTCCCATTGTTTTCAAACTGTAACACCATAACATTCAAGGTAACACCATAACATTCAAGAAGATGACATACAATCCAGACAATCTGCTGGCAATGGTGAACGAAGCCATCGACCACCTGCCCTACCAACGACAGCCAGCCTCGCTCTACGAGCCTGTGAAATACGTACTCTCGTTAGGCGGAAAGCGCATCAGGCCCGTCTTGACCCTGCTTGCCTACAACCTCTTCCGCGAAGACCCCGAGCGCATACTGATGCCGGCCATCGGCCTGGAGACCTATCACAACTACACGCTGCTGCACGACGACCTGATGGACAATGCCGACCTGCGGCGAGGCCACCAGACCGTACACAAGCGCTGGGATGCCAACACGGCCATTCTCTCTGGCGACTCCATGCTGGTGCTGGCCTACCAGCGGGTGGCCAGCTGCGATGACCGCCACCTGCGCGCGGTGTTGAACCTCTTCACCGAGACGGCGCTGGAAATCGGCGAGGGCCAGCAATACGACATGGACTTCGAGACGCGCAACAATGTGACCGAGCCGGAATACATAGAGATGATACGCCTGAAGACCAGCGTTCTGCTGGCCTGCGCCTGCAAGACAGGCGCCATTCTCGCCGATGCCCCCGAGGCCGACACCGAGCTGCTCTACAAGTTCGGCGAGCAGTTAGGGTTAGCGTTCCAGCTGCAAGACGACCTGCTCGATGTCTACGGCGACCCGGCCGTGTTCGGCAAGGCCATTGGCGGCGATATTACCTCAAACAAGAAGACCTACATGCTCATCAATGCCATCAACCGCGCCAACGACCAGCAGCGCGAGGAACTCATGCGGTGGATTAGCCTGCCCACGTTTGACCGGCAGGAGAAAATCGCGGCCGTGACCCGCCTTTACAACGAGATTGGCATCCGCCAGCTGTGCGAGGAAAAGATTGCCTACTACTTCGGCGAGTGCCGCCGCCATCTGGCCCAGGTCGGCGTGGCCGATGAGCGCAAGCAGATGCTGCTGGCTTACACAGACGAAATGATGAACAGGAAGAAGTGAAGTACGTTGACACACACTGCCATCTGGATGGCGAGGAATTCCGCGCCGACCTTGACGAGACCGTCAGCCGGGCCCGCGAGGCAGGCGTTGCCCGCATTTTCGTGCCGGGCATCGGCCTGGACTCTGCCAGTTCCGTGTTAGACACCTGCCGTGCCTACCCCGGCTACTGCCTGCCCATGCTGGGGCTGCACCCCGAGGAGGTGCGCGCCGACTGGCGCGAGGTCTTGGCCGGCATGCACCGCCTGCTGACCCCGCAAGACGGCGGGCAGACGCCGTTCATTGCCATCGGCGAGGTGGGGCTCGACTACTACTGGTCGCGCGAGTTCGAGCAAGAGCAGCGCCTGGCCTTCGAGGAACAGGTGCGCTGGGCGGCCGAGCTGCGGTTGCCGCTGATGATTCACTGCCGCAAGGCGCAGGGCGACCTGGTCAGAATCATCAAGGCTTACGAGCAAGACCTGGTGGGCGGCGTGTTCCACTGCTTCACCGGCAACGCCATTGA
Organism: Prevotella sp.; assembly: GCA_022511055.1. Lineage (GTDB taxonomy): Bacteria > Bacteroidota > Bacteroidia > Bacteroidales > Bacteroidaceae > Prevotella. The sequence goes on from JAFLSH010000048.1 coordinate 10,295, forward strand.
GGCGGCCGAGCTGCTGCGCTTCGAGCGCTTCTGTCTGGGCATAGGCGGGGTGCTGACCTTCAAGAAGTCAAACCTGCCCGAAGTGCTGGCAGGCACGGTGCCCCTGAGCCGGCTGGTCTTGGAGACCGATGCCCCCTACATGGCGCCCGTGCCCATGCGCGGGAAGCGCAACGAGCCAGCCTTCACCCGCTACGTGCTGGAGCGGCTGGCCACGGCCTACCAGACCACCGAAGAAGCCGTTGCAAGCCAAACTAATGCTAACGTGGAGCGCATATTTGGCATAAAAGTATAAAGAAATATTAAAGTTTCGGCCAAATATTTCCGTATTCGGAGGAAAAACAATAATTTTGCAGGCTGAAACGTGTTAGGAGAGATGCTCGAGTGGCTGAAGAGGCACGCCTGGAAAGCGTGTAACCGGCAAAACCGGTTCCGGGGTTCGAATCCCCGTCTCTCCGCAGCAAGCATGAAAATGATATTGCCCGACACTCCAATATTAAAACCATTACACTAAGCATGAAACGCCTAATTGCCTTGTTCGCAATTATCATCGGTTTGGCACTTTTCGCCCAAACCGCAATAGCTCAGGACTCACTCAGCATTGACACTGTCGGCCTGCACCAGCAGCTGAAGACAAAGTTCATCGACGGCTCGCCGTTCTTCATGTCGTTGGTGGCCATGGCACTGGTGTTCGGACTGGCGTTCTGCATCGAGCGGATTGTCTATCTCACACTCTCGGAAATCAATGCCAAGAGGCTGCTGGCCGACATCGACCAGCGCATTGCCGGCGGCGACGTGGAGGGGGCGAAGCAGCTCTGCCGCGACACCCGCGGCCCGGTGGCCAGCATCTGCTACCAGGGGCTGCTGCACATCAACGAGGCCATGGACGACATTGAGCGCTCTGTCATTTCCTACGGCTCCGTGCAGACGGCGAAGCTCGAGAAAGGCTGTTCGTGGATTAAGCTCTTCATCGCCATGGCACCCTCGCTGGGCTTCCTGGGCACAGTCATCGGCATGGTCATGGCCTTCGACAACATACAGCAGGCAGGCGACATTGGGGCGACGATAGTGGCCTCGGGCATGAAGGTGGCACTCATGACCACCATCTTCGGCATAGTCGTGGCGCTGGTGCTGCAACTGTTCTATAGCTACATCACCTCAAAGATTGAGCATCTGACGGCGCAGATGGAGGAATCGGCCGTAACCCTGTTCGACACCATTCTGAAGTATAAACACAACCAGCATGCCTGACCCGGAGCTATACACCAATCTCATACTCTACACCGTCTACGCGGCACTCGCGCTGGCGGTAGCCGCCACGCTGTGGTCGGCTGCCAGGACACTGCGCCAGCACCGATTCCTGCGCCGCGACCGCATAGCCTTCGGCGTGCTGGGCCTGCTGGTGGCCGTGCTGGCCGCCACGTGGCTGCTGGGCTCAACCCAGCCTCTCATGGTCGGCGGCAAGCCCTACGACGATGCGTTCTGGCTCCGCGCCGCCGATATGTTCATCTTTAGCACCCTTATTCTGATTGTCCTATGTTTCGCCGCCATTATAACAGCGAAGTTCCGACGCTGAACACCTCATCGACAGCCGACATCTCGTTCATGCTGCTGATATTCTTCCTTGTCACTTCGTCTATGGACTCTGACAAGGGGCTTCAGCGACAGCTGCCGCCGCCACCGCAGGCCGAGCAGCAGGCCATGGACATTCTGGACACCGACATACTCACGGTCAGCATCAGCGGCGACAACCGCCTGACCATCGACGGGCAAGACGTGACCGCCGACGAGCTGACACAGCGGGTCAAAGAGTTTGCCGCGCCGCGACCCGAGCAGCGCATCATACTCGTGGAGAGCAGCCGGAAGGCGACCTACGAGGCATACTTCCGCGCACAGGATGCCATACTGCGGGCATACCACCAGCTGAAATGCCCGCCACGCATCAGCGAGACGGTCACCGCCGAGGAAGGAGGGCTGCCATGAAACGCCGCATACGCCGCCACCGGCACGACATGCCCGAGCTGAACATGGCCTCGCTGCCAGACCTCATCTTCACCGTACTCTTCTTCTTCATGATTGTCACCCACATGCGCGACATCGACCTGAAGGTGAGCTACCAGGTGCCCGCCGGCACCGAGGTGGAGCGGCTGACACACAAGCGGGCAGTCATACCCATCTACGTGGGACACCCCATCAACAGCCCCGCCGACAGCGTGCAGATACAGTTAGGCAACCAGGTGGCGACCATCGCCGACGTTATCGCCTACATAGGCGAGCAGCGCAGCCAGCTGTCGGCCGACGACCAGGAGCAGCTGACAGTCAGCATACACGCCGACCGCAACACCCCCATGGGCGTGATAGACGACATAAAGCAGAAGCTGCGGCAGGCATACGCCCTTAACGTCAGCTTCTCGGCAACCGAACAAGCAAAAGAACAATAAACAAAAAACAATAAAACTCGCGCTATATGGCTACTCAAAAATTAGACAAACTCGACAAGCAAATCCTTAAAATGATTTCGGAAGACGCGCGTGTGCCCTTCCTCGAGGTGGCCCGTGCCTGCAACGTTAGCGGTGCGGCCATTCACCAGCGCATTCAGAAGCTGACCAACCTGGGCATCATCACGGGCTCCCAGTTCATCATTGACCCTGAGCGGATTGGCTATGAGACCTGCGCCTACATCGGGCTGAACCTGAAGAATCCAGAGCGCTTCGACGCGGTGGTAGACGAGCTGAAGAAGATTCCCGAAGTGGTGGAGTGCCACTTCACCACGGGCAACTTCGACATGTTCATCAAGATTTACGCCTTCAACAACCACCACCTGCTGAACATCATTCACGACCGCCTGCAACCGCTGGGGCTGGCCAGCAGCGAAACGCTGATTTCGTTCCACTCCGCCATCTCGCGGCAGCTGCCCATCCTCGACCTGCTGCAAGACGACAGCGCGCCCGGACAGCCGTAACCCGCAGGGCAGCCGAAGTCCACGGGCAGTCGGAGACCAACGCCAGCTGCCCCTCCCGCCGCACGCGGCAGAGGGAGAGAGCTACTATGAGCAAAGCCAAAAGCCGCGCCAGCCACCCGAGACACCCCTACTTTTTCATAAAAAAGCGGCACTTTTGACCCAAAAACTCATGGAGTTTTGAAAAATACTCCGTGAGTTTCGACAAAAAAGCGGC
>JAFLSH010000049.1 GCA_022511055.1 Prevotella sp.
CCTAAATGAAAGGAATTAAACTCATTCCGTAAAGACTAAAGCCGCACAAGCGTAGAGCCATGCCCATCGAGCTGAACAACGTAGACAGCAGGCGGGAGCGGGGGCAGGGCAACGGTAACCGTGGCAGAGGCATCGGGAGCTAAGGGGGCGGTGTAGACCAGCCGGCCAGACAGGTCGAACAGCTTCAGGCGGGTCGGCTTGACCGCAGCGGCTTCGGCGAAAGTGAGGCGGAGCGAGCCGTCAGGGAGAAGGGCGAAGCGGACATCGGCGGGCTGATGAAGGCTGATGTCGCGAACAGCATCGATGCCCAACAGGGCCAGCAGACCGCGGTAGACATCAATCTCGCCATAGCCATACTCGTTGTTGGGATAGGCCAGGTCGGGCTCCGGCCGGCGGCAGGTCGCCTCGAAGAGCTGCACAACGTCTTCCGGCGACAAGTCGGGGCGAGCCTGCAGCCAAAGGGCTATGGCGCCTGCCACCACGGGGCAGGCCATGGAAGTGCCGGCATTGGAGTTCCAGGCATAGCGCCGCCCCTGATAGTCGAAATGAGCCACGTCAGAGCGTATGTCGCCGGCTGTAGGATTGTGTTCGAGATAGAAACTGCTGTAGGCCGACACGATATTGTCGCCGGGGGCGCAGACATCGGGCTTTGTCAGCCCCTGGAACGTGGGGCCCACAGAGGAATAGGCAGAGCGGCGCCCGCCAGAGCCGTTGCGGCTGAAGTCGCGATACTCGCCCAGATAGTTGGTGAAGCCCGTGCGGTGAACGGTGCTGCCAACCGTAATGACACGCCGCAGGCAACCGGGCTGCAACACGTTGGAACGAATCTGGGCATCGGCCCACGGTGCCTGGTTGTCCAGCGCCTGCGAAGCCCACAGCTCACACGCATCGCCAGAAAGCACATAGGCCATGCGGCAGCTCTCGGCCAGGCTCCGCTCGGCCAGCAGCTGCACGTAGCAGATGGTGTCAGAGGGGTCGTAGGCCGAGGGGTATTTGTAGACTTCCATGTAATAGCCGTTGCCGTCGAGGCGGCACGACTGCGAGTAGCAGACACTGTCAGTCGAAACGCCGCTAATGGCAAAGGTCGAGAAGCTGAGCGAGTCGGCAGGCCCGGCCGCAGCCTGTGGCGAGAGCATGACCGAGAGGCGGGCATTGCCGCGGGTGCGCAGAAAACAAGTGGCCACGCGAAGGTCGCCGGCCGAAAGAAACGCACCCGCCGCCGGGCCGCCCTGCTCGTGGCACAGGTACTTGGGATTGTAAGACTCGTTGCCGGCAGAGGTCACCAAGATGTGGCCCGGCCCAAGCAGCCCCTCGACAAACTCGCCGAAGAGGTAGTCGTCGGCCGTGAAGCTGGGGCGGAAACCCTCGCTGAAGGAAATGACACAGGGCAGCCCCAGGGAGTCGGCGTAGTCGAAGATGTACTTGAAGCCCAAGGCATCGGTGGCTGAAGTGTATTTGTCGTAGTCGGCCTCATCGATATAGAGCGTGTCGCTGGAAACGGCATTGGCCACCAGGCAGATGTCGCTGCCGGGAGCCATGCCCTGATAGGGAGAGCCATAGCCCGTGCCGGCGGCAATGCCCAGGGTGTGGGTGCCGTGGGTCTCGGTCAGGCCGTCAGTGGCGCGCTGCACGGCAGCAATGGCCTCGCTGGTCACAAAGTCGCGCCCCACGGGCAGGCGGCTGCCCACGGTGTCGGGCGAGAGCATATCCCAGAAGCGCCGAATGCGAGTGCCGTGGCCGTCGGCAGAGAGAAAGGTGGGGTGAGTGAGGTCGAAGCCCACATCCATCAGTCCCAGAACAACACCCTGCCCCGTGTAAGCCTGGGGCAGCGCCCTACCCTCGTAGACAGGCATGGCATTGACCACCTGCCGCGTGGTGTCCATGGTCAGCTGACAGGAGCGGGAAGCCTCTATGCGCCGCACCTCGCGGCAGGCTGACAGCCCGTCGAGCCGGGAAAGGGGAATCATGGCAATGGAGATGTCGCCCTGGCTGGCCAGCTGGCGGCAGCCGTGGCGGCGCAGCAGCTCTGCCGCATCAGCGCCGTCGACCTGCACAAAGGCGCAGACAGACCGCTCGCGGGAAAGCTGCCGGATGTAGGGCGAGACCTTGCGCTGAGCCTGGGCGGGCGCAAACGGCAGCAACAGGGCTGCCAAGAAAAGGCAAGCAAGCTGCTTCATGGGTGCAAAGATACACAAAAAAAGGCATACCGCAATGGGTATGCCCTCTGAAAAATTGTCAAACCGTAATTATTTACTGCTCACTTTCAGACCACGGTTGTTGAGAGTCGTGTTAAGCAACAGCAAGTACTTGCGATACTGCTTGTCGTTCAGCACATAGCGCATCCACTTCACGTCTTTCGACACTGCCTTGTCGAGCAGTTCCTGCTGCTGCTCCTTGTCGCTCTGGGCTGCAAAGAGCATCTCGGCATTGAAAGTCTGGTGGATAGTCTCCACGGCATCCATCTGGTCGAATGTCAGGCCAAGTGTCTCGGCCAGCTTACGCATGTTGATGGTCATGTCGTAGGTCTCAACATTGTTCACGCTCTTGGCGCTCTCGTTCTCAGCAAATGCCATTGTCATACTCAGCACTGCAATCGTTGTCAAAAACAATCTTTTCATTTTGTTACCCTTTCTTTTTTTACTCGGGGCGGATGTGTTTTGGTCCGTTGTACCCCTACTGTTCTTAAATTAATGTTTTTAAATTAAAATGTTATCCTTTTGTCTTTTTGACAGTGCAAAGGTACGGCATTTTTTTGACCTGGCAATGGCTTTAGGGGCACAAAATGCAGTAACTGGCCGTTTTGTTGACTGAGGTCAAAAAAGGAACGCTTTTATTGTTTTTTCGTAATTTGCAATTAAACTTTTGCTTTTCTTGAGTGTTTCTCAATTATAATTTGTAACTTTGCAGCCAATTAACAAAAAAAACAAGCATTTCAAATTATGGATAATAATCAAAACCGATTTCTCTCCGTTCACTACCAGCTGTATACCATAGACGATAACGGCGAGAAGAGCCTGGAAGAACAGACCAGCCGCGAACACCCCTTCCAGTTTGTCAGTGGCTTCGGCGTATCGCTCGATGCGCTGGAACGGCACATGCTCGCACTGGAAAAGGGCGCAACCTTTGACTTCACGTTAGAGCCAGACGAGGCTTTCGGCCAACGCGACCCGGCAGGAGTCCACAAGCTGAGCCGTGAAGTCTTCGCCGTCAACGGAAAGTTCGATGAAGAGAATGTCATGGTGGGCTCTGTCATTCCCATGACTGACCCGGAACACAACACGTTCATGGCAAAGGTGGTCAACATAGACAGCGAGAGCGTGACTATCGACACTAACCATCCCCTGGCCGGGAAAAGGCTGAACTTCTGCGGCATTCTGCTGGAGAATCGTGAGGCTACAGAGGCAGAAATCACCCAGATTATCAAGATGCTGACAGGCGACACCGGGTGCGGCGGCTGCGGGGAGTGCGGAAAAGGCGGCTGCGCGAACAAGGAGAACGGCGGCGAAAACAAAGAAGGCGGTTGCTGCGGCCACTGCCACTAACCATCACCACTGCTACACACATGCGAAACACCTTCGGACACTTATTTACACTGACCACCTTCGGCGAAAGCCACGGCGCAGCGGTCGGTGGCGTTGTCGATGGCATGCCAGCCGGCATAGACATCGATGTGGAATTCATTCAACAGGAACTAAACCGGCGCCGCCCCGGACAAAGCAAAATCACAACCTCACGGCAAGAGGCCGACCAGGTGGAGCTGCTGAGCGGTGTCTTTGAAGGGCGCTCGACAGGGTGCCCCATAGGTTTCATAGTGCGCAACCAGAATCAGCACTCACAGGACTACGAGAACATGCGCACGGTGTTTCGGCCATCGCATGCCGACTATACCTATTACAGCAAATACGGGCTGCGCGACCATCGGGGGGGCGGGCGCTCGTCTGCGCGCATCACCATCAGCCGCGTGGTGGGCGGGGCACTAGCCAAGTTAGCACTGCGCCAGCTGGGCATCAGCATACAGGCATATACCTCGCAGGTGGGGCATATCGCACTGGAAAAAGACTACCGCCTGTATGACCTCACACAGACCGAGACCAACGCCGTGCGCTGCCCTGACCCGGAGAAAGCCCGGCAGATGGAACAGCTGATAGGAACGGTGAAGGCTGAGGGCGACACCATTGGCGGCATTATCACCTGCATTGTCAAAGGCTGCCCCGCCGGGCTTGGCGAGCCGGAATTCGGCAAGCTGCACGCAGAACTGGGCGCAGCCATGCTAAGTATCAACGCCGTGAAGGGATTTGAGTACGGCGAAGGGTTTGCAGGGGTCACGGCCCGCGGCTCTGAGCAGAATGATGTGTTCAGGAGCGTTGATGGGCGGGTGACTACGGCCACCAATCACAGCGGCGGCATACAGGGCGGCATCAGCAACGGCCAAGACATCTGCTTTCGGGTAGCCTTCAAGCCGGTGGCCACACTGCTGAGACAACAAGACACCGTAGACATGGAAGGAAACGAAACCACGCTGACAGCTCGCGGAAGACATGACCCATGTGTGTTGCCAAGAGCCGTTCCTGTGGTCGAAGCGATGGCTGCAATGACCATTTTGGACCATTTTTTGGTCAATAAAACCATAAAATTATGAATTTTGGCATTTTTTTCAAAAAAAAATCGCGAAATTCATTGCTGTTTAAAACTTTTATACTAACTTTGCAGCCGCTATTCAGGGTTTGTGAAAATCCTAATACGCTTTAGTTAAGTCTAGTTTAGTTTTTGTGTTGGTTGAGGGCTGCCAGTTGGCAGCCCTCAAATTTTTTTATCAGATAACACCAATGATTTCCTGAACGGAACGACAGCCATGCGAGTCAAGCCAATCGTTAATGCCATCGCGTACTTTGATGGAAATAGCCGGGTCAAGGAAGTTGGCCGTTCCAATCTCTATCGCCGTTGCGCCAGCCATCATGAACTCTATGGCATCAGTGGCAGAGCTGATGCCCCCCAAGCCAATGACGGGAATCTTAACCGCCTTGGCCACCTGCCAGACCATGCGCAGGGCAACAGGCTTCACGGCAGGGCCGCTCAGGCCGCCAGTATTGATGCTCAGAAGCGGGCGGCGGCGCTCAATGTCAATAGCCATGCCCATCAGCGTGTTGATGAGCGAGACACTGTCGGCTCCCTCTGCCTCCACGGCGCGGGCTATCTCTGTGATATCGGTCACGTTGGGCGAGAGCTTCACAATCAGGGTCTTGTGATAGCGCTGGCGCACCGCCCTGACCACACTTGAGGCGCCGGCACAAGTAACTCCGAAGGCCATGCCGCCGTCTTTCACATTCGGGCAGGAGATGTTCAGCTCTATCGCGGGAATATGCTCCAAGGCATCAATGCGAGCGGCACACTCAGCATAGTCCTCTGGCGAAGAGCCGCTGACATTGACAATCATGTTGGTGTCAATATCCTTGATTTGCGGATAAATATGTTCACAAAAATAGTCGACACCCTTGTTCTGAAGGCCGACACAATTAAGCATGCCCTGCGGGGTCTCAGCCATGCGGGGATAATCGTTTCCCTCGCGCGCCTTCAGCGTTGTACCTTTCACTATAATGCCGCCAATACCATCAAGTGGCATGAAATCGGCGAACTCCAGACCATAGCCAAACGTTCCCGAAGCGGTCATTACGGGATTCTTCAGCTCTAAGTTATTTATTTTTACATTTAGACTTGCCATAACAGTTTCCTAATATTAAACACCGGCCCTTCCTTACACACACAAACATTACCCATAGAGGTCTTTTCCACACAGCACAGGCAGGCTCCCAGGCCACAAGCCATCAAGTTCTCGAGCGAAACCTCGCACTCTGTGTTCGCCTGGCGGGCATATCGCGCCACGGCTTTCATCATCGGCGTAGGGCCGCAGGTAGCTATCCTCTCAAAGTGCTGCTTCTGCAACAGGGAATGGTTAGTCACAAAGCCTTTCTCGCCTTCGCTGCCATCTTCTGTGGTCACGCACACATGCCCGTACTTCTTAAATTCATCAAGCATCAGCAAATCCTTGCCTGTTCTTGCGCCTAACAGGAACGTAGGCTCACACCCCAGCCGATGCATCTGGGCACCCATATAGAGCAATGGGGCTACGCCGACACCGCCGCCGACAAGCAGAAAATGCTCACCAGCCTTCGAAGGCATTGTAAAGCCATTGCCCAACGGCAACACGCAATTAAGCAGGTCGCCAGGCTGCAGCTGCGCCAAACGGCGCGTTCCATCACCAACGGCAGCTACCAACAGCCACAGTTCGTTCTGTTCCTTGTCCACAAAGTTAATGGAAATAGGCCGCCGCAGAAAAGTGGTCGGGCTACCGTCTACACGCACTTCCACAAACTGCCCCGGCAGCATGTCAGGCAGCGGCTGCTCATCGGTCAGTTTTATCAGCACATAACGCTCGTGAATCTTTGCAACAGATTTGACCCTAAGGTCAAGCACATACTTCTTCATAAAAATAGTATCTTCACAATTTTGACTGCAAAGATACTACATTTTATCCAATCCACAAAATCCTAAGCTGCCAACTATCGGAGAGAGCCCCCGCAAGGCGTGCTGCCATCACTTCTTGGCCGGCACGAAAGTCTCCCAGGTCTGATCATCATAGAAGACCCGAATCTCTATCACCTTTCGTTGCGGCTTGTCAACTATTTTTACCTCTTCGCGAACAGATTCTTGCCGTGTATTTATTACACTATTAAGATTCTGACCCGCCGAAGTGGGTTGTTGAGCAACAGCAGGGGGTGGGGTATCAAAATCTATCATCTGGTCATACGCCTGACCAGTACTCCCAGAAGCATTCCCTTCATGCGTTGGAGCATCTAAATACATGGTACCTATACCGAACATCAACCAGTCAGTATTGATGGTTGGAATTTTCTTTTTGATAGCACCTACGATATTCACGGTCGGGTTGGTGCGACCATTGAAGATATTGCACAAGGTAGCTGGCGATGTCTCGATGAACTGAGCGAACACTTGTTGGGTCATGTGCTGCGACTCCATAATCTGTCTGATTCTGTCCTTCATTCCTCTGATTACGATAAAAAATAGTGGCTTTCGCCGAATTTCGTTACAGTTTACAAAGGTAAAACAAAAATATGAGATACGCAACAAATTTAGAGAAAATTTTTGTTTGTAAAGTTTATATTTTAAATTTTATATATTTAAATATTTAAACTCATAAAGCCGCCTGTTTTATTATATAGTTATAAATGTAAATTTACAGAAACAAAGATTTACAAAGATTCTTTTTAACAAAATACGAAAACTAACTGGCTATAAATCTGATATTTATTACAAATAACCCTGTTTTTATTCATTTATACACTTTTATCAGAGAAAAGTAGGGGTAAATAAGCATTATATCTTTAATCATATTCACTAAATAACAGATTTTCATATATTTACATACTATAATTATTAAAAGAATAAATATGTATTTATAAATTAAAATCTTTAAATTTACATATTAAATCATGTATTTCAATCTCTAAATATCAATCAAAACTGAATTAATTTGTATTTATAAATTGAAATGTATTTATAAAATCAAATCAGTTTAGTATTTATAATTCACAAAATGAAATCTTAAATAACGTGAAAGCTAAATTTGATGACTTGAAAACGACAGAAAATCGGCATTTTTTGAGAATTCTGAATGACAGGCCGAAACGCCAAAAATACGCGAGTTTTGAGGGGGTAAAGAAAGGGCAAAATGCCTGATTTTACAGGCATTTAAGCCTAAAAAAAGCACTCCTTCGGAATGCTTATTTTAGGATTTTCTGGCTCGAAAAAAGGGATTTTTTAGTGCAAAATATAAAAAATCAGCTCCTTCATCAGCTCCCCCGGAGGGGTATTTGGGTTATCCAGACCTTTACTTTTGGCATCAATTTCCCTTATCTTGGAAATAATCTGCATCACTTTCATTCCTGTGTAATTTCTCATGCCAATCATATAGTCTTTTGCGGCCCATGGCGTTCTCAGTTCCAGCCATTCTGCCACCCCTTCCTGGCTCTGTTTTTTGGGAGCATAGTAGGCAATCATCAGATTCTGGAAGAAATTAAATAGCATTGGGAGAAACGAGTAGATGCTTCCCGCTTTCGGATTTTCGTCAAAATATTTGATTATCTGATTGGCCTTGAAAACATTCCTGTTGATAATGGCATCTCGCAGTTCAAAACCATTAAAATCCTTGCTTACCCCTATCTGGTCTTCAACCACCTGAGGGGTCACCCGCCTATCCGTTTCCGGCAGCGACAGAATCACCTTATCCATCTCGCTGGTCAGTCTGCTAAGGTCAGCCCCTATCGAGTCGGCAATCAGCTGTGTCGATTTCGGGTCAATACCCACGTTCCGCTGCCGCAGATAACTTTCTATGAATGCCGGAAGCTCACGTTCCCGCAGCTTCTTGCTCTCAAACAGCACCCCCGCCTCGCGAATACTCTTCACATATTCGCGCTTGCGGCCATCAATGGTTCCGTTCTTGTGGCACATGACCAGTATGGTCGACTTCATGGGCGACTTGAAATACTTCTCCAAGGCATCTGTCGACCTGATAGCCTGCGCTTCCTTGACTATCAGCACCTGATATTCCGCCATCATGGGATAGCGGCGGGCCGCATCGGCCACCTGCGAAGCCGTAACATCACTGCCAAACATGACAGTCTGATTAAAATCGCGCTCTTCTGGCTGCAGTACGTTGTCTGCTATCCAGTCGCTGATTTTGTCGATATAATACGACTCTTCGCCCATCAGATAGTAGACAGGCCGGAATTTCCGTGCCTGCAAATCCTGCATTATGCCCTCGTAAGTCACAATTTTAGTATCTGCCATGGCGATATTTCAATTTATTTTTGTACTTTTGTCATCGAATTCGATTGCAAAGATAATAAAATGTATCGATTAAACCTACCTACTTTCGAAATAAAAATCACAGACAAGGACGGAAAATCCCAGATTTTCGATTTTCTGCGCCGAAAATACGTGGCCCTGACCCCTGAGGAATGGGTGCGCCAGCACTTTGTTCACTATCTTGTTGAGCAGAAGCACTACCCCAAGGCGCTGCTCGGCAACGAGATTGAGCTGCGCCTTGGCCAGAAGCGGCTGCGCTGCGACACGCTGCTCTACACCAGGGAGATGAAGCCGCGGATGATTATTGAATACAAGGCCCCCACCATACAACTTCAGCAGAAGACTTTCGACCAGATTTCTGTCTACAATCTTCTGCTGAAGGTGGATTATCTCGTTATATCCAACGGCCTGCACCACTACTGCTGCAAGATGGATTACGAGCAGCAAAAATATTTATTCTTGCAAGAGGTGCCAGACTACGAAAATCTCTGACATTTTCTATGCCATGTCATTGGCATCTGTCACCTTTTTCGATGCGGCACTCGACGTTGCCTTGCGTATGGCGCGCTTGCGTGTCTTCTTCTCGGCCGGTGCGCCCGTTGCTGCATCGATTTTCACGCCTGCCAGTTCCGGGTCAATCATGATGCGGCCGCAATACTCGCAGACAATGATTTTCTTGTGCATTCTGATGTCAAGCTGGCGCTGTGGCGGAATCTTGTTGAAGCAGCCGCCGCAGGCATCGCGCTGCACGTAGACCACGCCCAGACCGTTGCGCACGTTCTTGCGAATGCGCTTGAACGAAGCCAGCAGTCTCGGCTCTATCTTTGCCTCCAGCTCCTTGACCTTCTCCTTCAGCTTCTCTTCCTCGGCACGTGTCTCTGCCATAATCTCATCCAGCTCGCCCTTCTTGATTTCCAGGTCACTCTCCCGTTCCTTGATGGTTTCCTTGTTGGCTTCCAGCTCGCTGCTCTTGTCGGCGATTCTGGCCTGGGCATCGCGGATTTTCTTGTTACACAACTCTATCTCCAGTGTCTGGAACTCGATTTCCTTCGACAGTGTGTCATACTCGCGGTTGTTCCGCACCTCTTCGAGCTGTGCCTTGTAGCGAGCCACGCTGCTTTCCGCATCGGCTATCTCGCCTTTCTTCTGCACAACAGCCTGCTGGAACTCGTTTATCTCGTTCTGAATGCGCTGAACGCGCGTGTTCAGACCCTCAATCTCGTCTTCCAGGTCATCTACTTCCTGAGGCAGCTCGCCTCTCAACGTGCGCTTCTCGTCTATGCCAGACAGCGCCGCCTGCAACTGGTAGAGCGCCTTCAGCTTCTCTTCCACCGACAGGTCTGTCAAATCTTTCTTTGCCATAATCTCTTGGTTTTTATTTACGTTACTATGTTTATTCGGTTTCTGCTCTTTTCCATGCTCACAGATAGCAGATGGGGTTCGTGCAGGTCTCGGCTATCTCGGTCCGCACTTCCGGGCATGCGCGCCCGATAATGTCGCGGAACACTTCGGCCGTGAACTGCTCACTCTGATAGTGGCCTATCACACAAATCTGCACTTTCTGCTCATGGCCGAAGTACTGGTGATAGTGCATCTCGCCTGTGATGAACGCATCTGCACCCGCCGCTATGGCCTCATCTAACAGGAAATCCCCTGCCCCACCGCAGACGGCTACCCGCCGGATGGGGCGCTTCAGCAGCTCGTTGCAGTGGGCGCATGCCACACCAAACGTTTCCTTCACCTGCTGCACGAAGCGGTGCGCCTCCATGGCTTCCGGCAGCTCGCCTATCACGCCGCTGCCGCCTGCCACCGTGGTGCCATCAGGAGCCTGTGCGCTCTTCTGCTGCCCCATGAAGCCAGTGTTCACCAGCCCCAGCTTCTCGGCCATCTTGAAGTTCACGCCGCCTGCCGCATTGTCCATGTTCGTGTGCATCGACACCACGCAGACCCCTTTCTGTATGGCCTTTGTCACCGTGCGCTGCACATCTGTCAGGTCAGAAATGGTCTTCAGCCCGCGGAACAACAGCGGATGGTGGCTCACCACCAGGTTACAGCCCCGGCTGACGGCCTCATCAACAATGCGCTCCGTAACATCCAGACACAACAATGCCCCTGAAACCTCCGCCTCTGTCAATCCAACTTGCAAGCCAGCATTATCCCAGCTTTCTTGCAGTGGCAGGGGCGCGAACTGTTCAAGGGCGTTCAACACTTCCTTTATTTTCACGCTTCTGTACGTTTTTTGAAAGTGCAAAGTTACTACTTTTTTCCCAACTATCCCCTACCCGCCTCCGCTGTTTTTGCTTTTTTAACTAAAACGGCGGCTATTCAGAAAAACAAGCTGTGAACTTTTGCAAACTCCTGCCAACTGGAATCCAAACAAATGCGAACAGATTTGCTTGGTGAGTTCAGAAAATATATGTATCTTTGCAGCCAGAATCAAAACCCAAATAACCACTAAAACCGTTCAACAACTATGATTTTAAGCACAACACCAACCATCGACGGACACCCCATACGCGAATACAAGGGCGTAGTCACTGGCGAGACCATCATTGGCGCCAACTTTGTGAAAGACTTCTTTGCCGGCATACGCGACGTTGTGGGCGGCCGTTCCGGCAGCTACGAGAAAGTGCTGCGCGAGGCCAAGGACACCTCGATGAAGGAAATGGAAAACCGCGCCAAGGAGCTGGGTGCCAATGCCATAGTCGGCATTGACATCGACTACGAGACCATCGGCCAAACAAGCTCCATGCTGATGGTGGCCACCAGCGGTACGGCCGTTGTCATTTAGTGCTGCCATGAAGACTGCTATCGTTGGCGGCGGTGCTGCCGGATTCTTTCTGGCCATCAACCTGAAGGAGCTGGTGCCCGAGATGCAAGTCTGCATCTTCGAGCGCCACAGCAAGGTGTTGGCCAAGGTTGAGGTGAGCGGCGGCGGGCGGTGCAACTGCACCAACTCCTTTGCCCAGGTCCGCGACCTGTCAGCCGTCTACCCGCGCGGCCACCGGCTGATGAAGCGGCTGATGAAAGGCTTCAGCCAGCGCGATGCCTACGCATGGTTTGAGAGCCGCGGGGTGCGGCTGGTCACGCAGCCTGACGAGTGCGTGTTTCCCGCCTCGCAAGACTCCCACACCATCATCAACCTCTTTCTCTCCGAGGCGCGCCGCCTGGGCATCGAGGTGCGCACCGGCCACCCTGTCACATCGCTCGACAGCCTGGCCGACTACGATTTTGTAGCCGTTACGGTGGGCGGACAGCCCCGAGCCGACGGTCTGCGGTGGCTGGCCGACCGGGGGCACGAGACGATAGCGCCCGTGCCATCGCTGTTCACCTTTCGCATCAGCGACCCGCCCTTGCAGGCACTCATGGGAACGGTGGTTGAGCCTGCCACCGCCTTCATTCCCGGCACCAAGCTGCGCGCCGCGGGGCCGCTGCTCATCACCCACTGGGGCGTGAGCGGGCCGGCCATCCTGAAGCTATCCAGCTACGCCGCCCGCCTGCTGGCCGACCACGGCTACCGCCTGCCGCTGGCCGTAAACTGGGTCAGCCGCAACGAAACAGAGGTCATGGACACCCTGCGCGCCCTGACCCGCCAACACCCGCAGAAGCTGCTGGCCAGCATCAGACCGTTCAGCCTGCCCACCCGTCTGTGGGGCTATCTGCTCGAGAAATGTCTGGGCGGCAGGGCACACTGCCCGTGGGGCAGCCTCAACCAGAAAGAGCTGAACAGGCTGACCAACCTGCTGACCAACGACACCTACCAGATAGCCGGCCGAGCCGCCTTCAAAGAGGAGTTTGTAACCTGCGGCGGAATCGCCCTCTCGGCGGTCAACCCGGCCACGTTAGAGAGCAACACCGTGCCGGGGCTTTACTTCGCGGGCGAGATTCTCGACATCGACGGCATCACCGGCGGCTTCAACTTCCAGGCAGCATGGACCACTGCCTACACCGTTGCCCAGGCTATTGCCCAGCGCGCAAGAAGGTGAAATTTCCATATATAGTAGTTATACAAACTTTTCACCCCACACCCTCAACACCACCAACACCCAACGACAGACGGCTAACTCATTGTAAAACCCTCAATATCAGCACAATGCTGACCAAATGAGACGTAATCAAAACCATGAGACGAAATCAAAAGTCACCCCACCTTCCTCACGCCCAAATCCGACCGCAGGGTGTGGCGTAGGTGTAGGGTAGTTTTTCGCCATGCACCCAAAACAGACACAAAGAGCCATTGAAAATCAACCACTTACAAACACGGGGTGTCGGGGGTGTTGAGGGTGCAGTCAAAAAAATCTTTACCCTACTATTTATGCGCGCATACGCGCGCGAGAAATTCTTCGGATTTCTCGCAGGAGTTAAGGATTTTTTACAGGAGTTAAAGAAGTTAAGGGAGTTAAAGGAGTTAAGCCAAATGTTCTACCCGAAATTTTCGTAACTCGGCACTTTAGTCACAAAACTCA
>JAFLSH010000005.1 GCA_022511055.1 Prevotella sp.
TCAATACCACTGCACGGCATTGCTATAGCTGGAGCGCTTATCGTACTTCAAGGCATCGGTCAGCGTAGAGGCGTTGCAACGGAAAGTGAAGTTGTAACTGGTATATGGGGCAAGCACCACCGAACATGACATGTTGAAGCAGTGAAGGTCACGCGACAGCGAGGCAGTGGTCATGGAAACCTTTTTGTTCTCGAAGTCATAGCCGCTGGAGAAGGAGATGTTCCAGCCATCACTGATGCGTATGTTGCCACTGACATTCAGGTTTTGTGTCAGCTTGTAGGGGTAGCGCATAGTCTTGTAGTTGAACTTCGTACGGTCAGTGTTCTCGCGCATGGTGATACCATAGCCGATGCTGAGTGACCAGGGCAGCGAGAAGGCCATGTAGCCATCCTCATCAGTCTCGGCTTTTCCCGCGCCCTCGCGCCTTGCGCCGTGCTTACCCGCTTCCAGGTCACGGTCAATGTTGGTTTCCACCTCATTGTCATACTCATCATCATCGTAGTCATCGCCGCTGTTCTGCCGATTCTTGCCTTTCTTGTCGTCGCGCTCGCCCCTCAGCCACTTGATAAGGCTGACAATCTTGTTGTTGTCAAGCGTGTACGACAGGTTTTGCGACATGCCCTGGAAGCGGCCCAGCTGCCCCTGCTGCCAATAGGTGGTATGCTCGCTCTCGCGCGGCGTTGCACCCACGGAGTCGGCCTCATAGACATAGCTGGCAAAGATGGCGTTCAGGTTGAACGTGTAGCGCTTGGTCAGCTTCAGGCGGATGTTGGCGTTCAGGTTGCTCAACGGCCTGACCTTGGCCGCCATGTTGTACGACATGCTCAGGTCCAGAGCGTCTATGATGCTCACCTTCTTCACCGAGTCGTTCTTGTCCTTGAGCTTCATCTCCACGTTGTTCTTCAGGTCGAAGGAGACACTGCCGGTCTTGCCCTTGCCGGGCACGGAGACACCACTAATCTGGTAGGGAGAGTACTCCACCAGCGACACGTTGCCCTCGGCATCGGTGCGCTGGTAAGTCTGGTAGTAGCCGTAGCGCGAGGCGCCGAAGTCGGGCGCATAGCTGAAGCTGACTGACGGTGTCAGCACGTGGCGCACGGCCTCAATCTTGTCGCCGAAGATTTTGCGCGATGGCGTGTACATACCGTAGAGCGTGGTCGACATACCTACGCTCATGTTCCAGCGATAGACGTTGTAAAGTCCTGTCAACGTGTCGGTTACTTCCTTCTGCGCCGTGTCATCCCACGACTTCTGCATCTTCTTGAACGAAGTAACATCATTGAAGTTGAACGATGGCGACACGTTGATGTAGTCGAAGAGCGTGAAGTTGCCCGTGACGGGTATGCTGTGGGTCATGTTGTTGTTCCAATCCTTCATGATGTTCTTCTTCATGATTTCGCTCTCGCGGGCATTGACCGAGTTGCTGAAGTGGCCCGTATAGCTCATGGAAATCTTCTCGTACCAGCGCTCCTTGCCCACCATCTTCTTCCGCTTGAAGGGATAGAATCGCGAGAGCGACACGTTCAGGTCGGGCAGGGTCATGGCTATGGTCGAGTCGCGCATGTTCTGGCTCAGGTTGACCGTTGAGCTGAGCGAGAGGCCGATGCTTGAGAAGCTGGTGTTCCACGACACCGATGAGGTGCGCGTAGACTGGGTCATCGACTGCGGATTGTACATCGACGTGAGGTTGTTGCGCTCGTAGCTGCTCGTGGCAAAGTTGACACTGGCCGACAGGCTGCTGAAGGGGTTGGCCTTGGCATCCTGGCGGTGGCTCCACTGAATCTTGAAGCTGGTCTGCTGCATGTAGTCGGGCATGTTCTTCTCGCCGTTGACGGTGTTCTGATAGCTGGCATAGAACGAGCCGCTGAACTTGTAGCGCTTACGGTAGTTGGAGGCCGCCGACACGCCCCAGGAGCCCTTCGTATAGATTTCGCCGATGAGCTTCAGGTCCATCTTGTCACTGATGGCAAAGTAATAGCCGCCATCGCGCAGGTAGAAGCCGCGCTCTGTCTCATCGCCATAGGTCGGCATGATGAAGCCGCTGCTGTAGCTCTTCGTAAAGGGGAAGAAGCCGTAGGGGATGGCCAGCGGCAACGGAACATCGCACACCACCAGGTAGGCCGGGCCGAACACCACATCTTTGCCGGCGCGCAGCTTGCCGCGCGAGATGGCCAGGTAGAAGTCGGGGTGCGGCTCATCGCACGTGGTGTAGCGCCCGTGCTGCAAGAATATCTCTCCCGTCTCGCCGCGCTTGGCCAGCTCGGCTGTCAGGTAGCCATCTTCCTGCTGGGTGTAGACCTGCGAGATGATGCCCTTCTTCGTCTTGAAGTTAAAGGCCATGGTGTCGTTCTGATACTCATCAGAGCCCATCTTGAAGATGGGCGTTCCGAACTTCACGCCCGTAGAGTCCTGGCCGGGGGTGGCATGGACTATGCTGCTGTCGAGATTCATGTAGATATGCTCGCTCTTCAGGTCCATGTTCTGGTACTCCACGTGCGAATCGCCGTAAAGCCAGGCCGTGCCTGTTCCCGCCTCATAGATGAGCGAGTCATTGGCCGAGTACTTGACAGGCGCATCAATGCCGTTCTTCTTCTGCCGGTTCAGGCTGTCGAATGCCAGCGAGTCGTCAATGGCCTTGTTGCGCTTATAGATGAGCAGCTCGAGCGAGTCCATCATTGTCGTGTCGCGCTTCAGCCTGGCGGCGGCAGTCTCGGCCTCAGACAGCGTGGTCTCGGTCAGCGCTGCCGCAGCCATGCTGTCAGCCACGCCAGCCACGCTATCAGCCACGCCGTGCAAACTGTCGGCAGCCACGCCCATGCTGTCGGCCACCAACGCACCGACCGCCGCCAGCGCACTGTCTGCCACGGCGGCGGTGCTGTCTGCCGCTGCCACAACGCTGTCGGCAGGCACTTCGCCGCCCGTTACGGCTGCCACGACGCGCCCGATGTCCCGGGTCAGCCCGTCTTCGCTTTCCACGTACGCCTCTACGGCCTTCACCGCCTTCTTGCCCTTGTTGAGCAGCGACAGGGGGGTACAGGCGCCCATCAAAATGAGAGCCGACAACATCAGAAAGATGGCCGATTTTCGTTTCACGGCTGCAAAGGTACTGCAAAAAAGCGGAATTTCGCACCGTTTCCGATTATTTAACGCACAATTTCTCACTTTTTTTGGAAGCGCCAGCGCGCGGCGCTCCCTATCAAGATAGGGAAAAGCAAAAATAATCGACATTTTAGACCCAAAAAGCCATGACTTTCACTGAAAAAAGCCATGACTTTTGCCAAAAACTCACGGAGTAATTTTTCTAAAGCGCCACTTTAGCCGCAAAACTCACGGAGTAATTTCCAAAACTCACGGAGTTTTGCCCGAAAGTCGCCACCGTTCAGCAAAACGGATGCCAATCTGGCGGAAGGGCGGCAGCGGATGTTACATACGGCAAAGCGTGTTACACACGGCAAAGTTTTTCTCCCTTGCGCGCGTATAGTAGGGAAACAGGCCAAATACCCCGCACCCCCGACACCCCCTGCACCCAAGCAGGGTGTTGAGGGTGTCGGGGGTGCGGGGCATCCAGTTTGATTAGCTACTATATATGCGCACACGCGCGCGACAGGTCTTGCCTGCCGGCAGCCGCTACTCGAACATATCCACCCACTTCTGGAAGCGGAGAATGCCCGCCTCGCCAAACTTTTCCAGCGAGCGCATGGCCTCCATGACCGTGCGCTCGCTGTCGGGGCGGGTCTTGGAATAGAACTTGTCGGCATAGCAGACCACCTGCTCCTCCAGCGTGACCGGCACAAAGTCCTGACGGGGCAGGGGCAGCTGCTGCCGCTCGATGTCGGCGGCCGACAGACCCGTGCCGGTGTGCCGCTCGCAGACCCGGGCATGGCGCTCCCACCCCTCGCCGCGCATCAGCTCCGCGCCGATGATGCCGTGGCAGATGTAGGGCTCCGTGCCCAGACAGCGTATGCCCGGCGCATGACAGCGGAAGATGCCTATGTCGTGCAGCATGGCCGCCTCCTCCAGAAACTCGTCATCGAGCCGCAGCCCGGGGTGCGCCTTGCTGATGCGCAGGCAGCGGTCGGCCACCTGCCGCGAGTGCGCCAGCAGAATCCGCCGGAGTTCGTCTTCCGCCGGATAGTATTTGTCAATGATGTCGCGGTAGTTCATCACAGCTCCCTTTCTATCCACGCAATCGTGTCGCCCTGCCGCACCTGGCTGCCGGGCTTCACGCTGATGTCGACCAGCTTGCCGCCGAGCGCGGCGGGTATGCTGACTATCTCGCCCCACTTCGTCAGCAGGTAGCAGAAGGTGTCGCCCTCCTTGTAGCGCTGCCCGATGTACGGCTCTATGCAGGCTGCCGGCACGCCCTCGCCGCCGAAGCTCCAGTAGAGGTGTCCGGCCAGCGGCGACTTCACGGCATCGGCCTTGGCGTGTTTCAGCGCCGCCAGCTCGTCGGCCGAGAGCTTGCCGCCGCCCAGGCTGGCATCCTTCGCCTTCTGCAAGTCGGCCAGCATCTGCTTCTTGGCCTGCCCGCTCTTGAAGGCCCGGTACTGCTCGGGGTGCATGGCCAGCTCGAACAGCTCCTCGTCGTCCTGTCCGCAGTCCCAGCCGTTGTCGGCCATCTCCTTGCGGAAGTCGTCGAGCGCATTGTCCAGCAGGGTGTGCGGGTCCACATCGGTGAACTCGCGGCCCTGTCTGGCTGCCAGTTCCACCAGCTCGGGGGCTATCTCGCCGGGCACTTTGCCGCTCTTGCCGAGAATCATGCCCCACATGGCATCGTCCATCATCACGAAGCGGCCCTTGCCCTGCTCCAATGTCAGCAAGTTCATCAGCGCAATGTTCTTGGTGTACTGCGAGAAGGGGGTCACCAGCGGGGGATAGCCCACGCGCGGCCACACATACTCCACCTCGTTGAATAGTCTTACCAGCATATCGTCCATGGTCAGCCCAGGCTCGCCTTTCTGGGCGCGCAGCTTGTCAATCATGTTCTTGATACCGCCCAGGTCGGCCATCATCGAGCCCATCATGCCGCCCGGAAGCCCGCAGCCTAAGAGCAGAGATGAGGTGTGCTTGTTGGCGGGGTTGATGAAACAGCCCAGCCAGTCGTCAATGAACTCCTGGGTCAGCGTGCGGGCCTGCATGTAGGCATTCATGTTCAGGTCAGCCACCTCGAAGCCCTCGTTGCGGAGCATCGACTGCACCGAGATGATGTCGGGATGCACCTTGCCCCACGAGAGCGGCTCGATGGCGGTGTCGATAATGTCGGCACCGTTGTTGCAGACCTCAAGGATTGAGGCCATGGAGAGGCCGGGGCCGCTGTGGCCGTGATATTGTATAAGAATGTCGGGGTGTTTCGTCTTGATGGCCTTCGTCAGCTGGCCGAGCATGGCCGGCTGGCCGATGCCTGCCATGTCCTTCAGGCAGATTTCCTCGGCACCGGCGGCAATCACCTCGTCGGCAATGCGGCTGTAGTAGTCAACGGTGTGAATGGGCGAGGTGGTGATGCAGAGCGTGGCCTGCGGGGTCATGCCGGCGGCCTTCGCCCACTTGATGGAAGGAATAATGTTGCGCGTATCGTTCAGTCCGCAGAAGATGCGGGGAATGTCGACACCCTGGGCATGCTTCACCTTGTACATCAGCTCGCGCACGTCGTCGGGCACGGGGTACATGCGGAGCGCGTTCAGGCCACGGTCCAGCATGTGGGTCTTCATGCCAGCCTCATTGAACGGCTTGCAGAAAGCCCGCACGGCAGCATTCGGATTCTCGCCCGCCATCAGGTTCACCTGCTCAAAAGCACCGCCATTGGTCTCCACCCGGCTGAAGCAACCCATGTCGATAATGACCGGGGCTATGCGCTCCAACTGGTCTTTGCGCGGCTGGAACTTACCGCTCGACTGCCACATGTCACGGTACACAAGACTGAACTGAATTTTCTTTTTCATGATAGTTGTTTTAGGTTTTTTATGCAATTTCGTTGCAAAGATAACAAATAAATTCCCTACTAAAAAACATTATGCCAACTTTTTTTGCCACATACGAAAAAATGATTACCTTTGCAGCCATAACAAGCTCATGACAATGAAGAAAAAACTCACCGCGGCGCTGCTGACAACACTACTGGCCGCAGCCTGCACCACAGAGCCGCAGAAGGGCGAAGCTGCCGCCGGCATACCCGACCGGCTGCCCGGCGACTCAACCGTCTACGGGCTGGCGTGCGATGGGTGTACAGACACCCTGCTCATCATACTGACCGACATCAACGCTGACCCTGACACGTTCAACATCCTCGAAGCCTCAAGCCGGCGGCAGATATTCGGCCGCCCGCAAATAGGCGATGAGATGGCACTGGTCAGAAATGCCGCCGACAGCATGACAGCCGACATGGCCATCAACCTGAAGCGGCTGAAAGACACGTGGTGCTACATGGAACAGCCTAAGCTCAGGGAAAGGGCGGGCGTGACAGACGAAATGAGGCGGCAGATGGAGAGCCGCATGCCCGACTCGGTCATGCAGCGCATCATGGCGCCGCGCGAGTTCGGGCTTCAGTTCAGGAGCAACCACTCTGTCCACACCATCGGCCTGCAAGGGGTCAACGCAGAGAAGAACAGCCCCGTCACCTATGCCGTGCCGCACCGATACAACGAATGGCACCTGATGAACGGCCGCCTGCTGCTGTCAGAAGTGCGCCGCGACTCGGTCGGCAACCGCACCGTACTCCACACAGACACGGTAGACCTGACACTCATGCGCCGCGACAGTCTGGTGCTGCGCTTCAAGGATAAGGAACAGGGATATTACAGGAAAAAATAAGATAGTCTGAAGGGGAAATGCCCCGTCAGACTATCTTGTGACTGAGTAGGCGCTGCTCCGCCATTGCCTCATACTTCGTACCGGGCCGGCCGTAGTTGGCATACGGATAGATGCTGATGCCGCCACGCGGCGTGAACAGCCCGATAACCTCAATGTACTTGGGATTCATGAGCCGCACCAGGTCTTTCATGATGGTGTTGACACAATCCTCATGGAAATCGCCGTGGTTGCGGAACGAGAAGAGATAGAGCTTCAGGCTCTTCGACTCCACCATGCGCTCGCCGGGAATGTAGAGTATCTTGATTTCGGCAAAGTCGGGCTGCCCGGTAATGGGGCAGAGCGTGGTGAACTCAGGGCAGTTGAACTGCACCCAATAGTCGTTGTCGGGGTGTCTGTTCTCAAACGTCTCCAACACTTCCGGGGCATAGTCGGTCGAATATCGGGTCTTCTGCCCCAGCGCCTGCAACCCTTCGTCTTTTCTGGTATCCAAAACGGCTCTGCTTTTAATATTCAAACTTGTAAGTTACCTGCCCGTCGGGGCGTGTCACGGTCAGCTCGGCTATGCTCATGTCGCTGTTGCGCCTCACCTGGCTGATGGTTACGTCGTCATTCGCGTCGCCCTTTGCCAAAGTCAGCACGTCGCTGTTGCGGGCATAGCGGAACAGCGAGATAAGCATGAAGGGATTCATCTCTTCCAGGCTGTAGACCAGCTGGTTGGCATCGACCGTCTGAGTGCGGTTGCTGCCGTTGCCGTAGGTCAGCTTCCACTTGTTCACCAGCACCGTGCCGTCGGCGCGGTTGTGATAGTAGCGCAGGCTGTCGGCATTGTGTATGCTGTCAGGGTCCAGGCTCTGTCCGCCCAACAGGTAGGCGTAAGCCTGCCAGTGGCCGCCAGCGTGGCGGAACTCCACATTGAAGGCCGTAGTGGGTGACACGGCAATGCCAGGCATCAGCATCTGCGAGAAATAGCCCAGGGTGTCGGTGGCAGAAATCAGCCGGTTGGGCTGGTAACTGCGGTCGTAGCGGGCTTTCATGGCCGTAGAGCCGTAGCCAACGGTCATCGTGCTGTCGTAGTCGTTGTAGGTAATGGTCAGGCGATGCACCGTCTGGCCGCTTCGGGCGGCGCGCAGGGCAATGGGGCGCACCTGCGTGTCGTACTCCATCTCTATTTCTGTGTCATCGCTGCCCGTAATGCGCTTCACCACAGGGGCATTGCCCAAAGAGCCGTCGCCACGGGTGGCATACTGAAAGAAGCAGAACTGCGCGTTGGCCTTTTCGGCATGCGCCACATCGTAGACACGGAACAGGGCCATGCGGGCCTCGCCAGTCGTGTTCTGCGTAAAATAGGCCGGCATGGAGTAAATGGCATTGCCCTTACCCTCGTTATAGGTGATGGAACAGAAGTCGCCGTCGTTGCGCATTGTCTCCATCTTCCAGTCGCCATAGCTGAACATGATTACCGAGTCGACCGTGTTGTTGGCATAGACAGCGGTAACGGCATTTGCCGGCTTCAGAAACAAGAAACCAGCCTGATAAGGGCCATCGTTGCCCAGGCACGAAGCCATCAGCGGAAGTGCCAAGATGGCCATGCACCATTTTCCTATTACTTTCTTCATTTTTCTTTCTATGATTTTTTTCGGTTTGTTCAATCGTCTTCGTCAAACATATCATCGTCGTCGAAGAATCCCTCCAGCGAAGGCCCCACAAAGGCATCCATGGCGCGGCGGTCTTTCTTCGTAGGCCGGCCCGTGCCGCGGGCACGGTCGACAAAGCCGCTGATGCGATTCATCTCCAGCAGCTCGTACTGGTCGGGCGTGGTGATGTTCTCGTAAATCTCGGGTATCAGCTTGGCACCCACACGCTGCTCAATGGGTTTCAGAATGCGGAACGTGTAGGTAACCGGCGGTTTGCGCACGGCAATCTCGTCGCCCACCTTGACCATGCGCGAAGGCTTCACGTTGACCCCGTTGACAGCCACGCGCCCGTTCTTGCAGGCATCAGAGGCTATGGTGCGCGTCTTGAAGATGCGCGAGGCCCAGAGCCACTTGTCTATCCTTGCTTCGGCTGACATGGTTTCCTGCCTAATTTGTTGTACTGATTCATCGTCATGTCAATACCCGCCAGCACAAAGCTGCGGATAATCTCGACACCTAAGTCTATGCTGGGCTGTAACTGCTGCAACTCCTCGTCGCTGTAGCGGCCAAGCACCCAGTCAATCTGTCCGCCGTGCGGATAGTCATTGCCTATGCCCATGCGCAGGCGCGCATATTGCTGGCCAATGAGCTGCTGGATATGCCCCAAGCCGTTATGGCCGCCGTTAGAGCCGTTGGCCTTCAGGCGGAACTGCCCTAACGGCAGCGCCACGTCATCGCTCACCACCAGCAAGCGCGACTCGTCAATGTTCTCCTTGTTCAGCCAGTAGCGCACGGCATTGCCGCTAAGATTCATGAATGTTGAGGGCTTCAGCAGAAAGACCTTGCGACCCTTTATCGACACTTCGGCCACGAAACCGTAGCGGCGGTCACTGAAAATAGTATTGGAGGCTTTAGCAAAAGCATCCAATACCATGAATCCAGTGTTGTGGCGGGTCAGCTCGTAGTCCGGGCCGACATTACCCAAGCCAACAATCAAGTATTTGTCCATTACTTACCGGCTTCAGCAGCGGCGGCGGCAGAGCGCGAAGCGCGGGTAGCCTTCACAGAGCAGACAACCACCTCAGGCGATGTTGCCAGCTTCAAGCCCTCGAAGTGAAGCTGACCAACCTTGATGGCCTTGCCCAGCTGCAGGCTGGTAACGTCAACGTCAAGCACTTCGGGAATGCTCTTGTAAGGTGCCGTAACGTTAATCTTGCGGATGCTGAGATTCAGCTTACCACCATCGCGGACACCCTGTGCCAGACCGTTCAGCTTCACGGGAATGCCGATGGTAATGTCCTTCGTCTCGTTCACCTCGTAGAAGTCCACGTGCAGCAAGGCATCAGTGGTGGGGTGGAACTGCAGCTCCTGCATCACAGCCTTGTGCTGCTCGCCGTCAATGTTCAGGTTTACCACATAGACATGCGGCGTATAGACAGCCTTGCGAATTTCTGAATAAGACACCTGGAAAGACAGGGCTACGGGCAGGCCGTTCTCGCCTCTTTTCTCACCATAGAGATTGCAGGGAACAAGGCCCTCTTTACGCATCAGCTTTGATGCCTTCTTGCCAGTGGCGGTACGCTTCTGGCCGTTTACGCTAATTTCTCTCATAACTTTTTTGTGTTACTCTAAAAATTAAATTAATAATACTGTTAATTTCACCATCACACGGTGTGCCTTTTTGAAAAAGCGGTGCAAAGGTACAAAATATTTATGAATTACGAATTAGCAATTACGATTTTTTTGTTAAAAGACGGCAAAATTCTTGCAAGGTAGAAGGAAAATAGCTATCTTTGCATTCGTAAACGAAACAAACGAGCAAAACAAAACATCAAGTGAGATGATTAACAGGGAGATTATACGCACTAAGATTGTTCAGTTAACCTATGCCTACTATCAGAACGGCAGCAAGAACATCGACTCGGCAGAGAAAGAGCTTCTATTCAGTCTTTCAAAAGCTTATGACCTCTATAACTATCTATTGGCGCTCATGGTGGCAGTGACCCGCGAGTCGCGCCGCCGGCTGGAGATAGAGGAAGCCAAGTCGCGCCGCGAAGGCACAGCCAAGCCTTCGACACGCTTTGCCTATAACCGATTCATCTTGCAGCTGGAAGCTAACAAGCAGCTGAGTGAGTTCACCGAAACCCAGAAAAAGACCTGGAACGATGAGCCGGAATATGTTGGAAAGCTGTTCGGGCAAATCAGCAACAGCCAGATTTACAAAGACTACATGGCTGACCCGACTGACAATTACGAGACTGACAAGGAGTTGTGGCGTAAGCTCTACCGCGCACTCATACAGGATAATGATGACCTGAGCCAGCTGCTTGAGGAGCAGAGCCTCTACTGGAATGATGATAAAGAGGTGGTAGACACCTTTGTCATGAAGACCATCAAGCGCTTCGAGGAGCAGAACGGTGCCAAACAGGAACTGTTAGCCGAATATGAGAGCGAAGAAGAGCGGGATTTTGCCCGCAAGCTGTTCCGCGCCACCATCCTGAACGCCGATGAGTATCAGCGCTTCATGAGCGAGACCTCACGCAACTGGGATTTCAGCCGACTGGCCTACATGGATGTAGTTATCATGCAGATTGCCATCGCCGAAATGATGACATTCCCCAGCATTCCCCTCAGCGTAACCATCAACGAGTACGTAGACATTGCCAAGCTGTACTCCACGCCAAAGAGCAGTGGCTACATCAACGGCATGCTCGACACCATTGCCCGCCATCTGGTACAGACCGGCAAACTGCTGAAGGCTATTGACGACCCGAAAAAGCAACAAGACAATCAATAAATACACATTAATTCGTAAAAAGACATGACAACACTGGTTTTAGCAGCACAGGCCGGACAAAACGGAGGCGGCTTGTCGATGATTATCATGATGGTGGCAATCTTTGCCATCATGTATTTCTTCATGATTAGGCCACAGCAGAAGCGGCAAAAGGAGATACAGAAGTTCCAGAACGAGCTGACCGAGGGCACGGCCGTGGTTACGGGCGGCGGCATCTACGGCACGGTCAAGAGTGTCGACTTGGTAAAGAACACGGTTGACATAAAAATCGCACGCGATGTGGTGGTGACCGTCGACCGCGGCTCTGTGTTCAAAGACATGGCAAACACTCCTTTGCAGAAGTAATCCATGAAACGACTGCGCACAGCGTTACGCGCCATCAGGAACTTCCTGTTCAGCAAAGCGAACAGGGAGTTTCTGATTTTCTTATTCTTTCTCACGCTCTCCGGGGTCTTCTGGCTACTGATGACCCTTAACGAGACCTACGAGAAGGAACTGGCCATACCGCTGCGCATTGTCAACGTTCCCAAGGACATTGTACTCACCAGCAACGAGACCGACACGCTGAAGGTAACGGTCAGAGACCGCGGTATCGTGCTGTTTGCCTATCTGTATGGTGATGCTGCGCCCGCCATATCGGTCAATTTCAAGACCTATGACCGTGGCAACGGCACAGGCACCATGCAAGTCTCCGAGCTGACCAGACTGCTGAACAGCCGGCTGAACAGTTCGACCAAGATAATGGCCATAAAGCCTGACCGCTACACTTACTATTACAACACGGGAGCCAGCAAGCGCATTCCCGTGCGCTGGAGCGGGCGCGTAATCCCCGAACACCTCTACTTCCTCAGCGAAGTCATCTACTCACCTGACAGCGTAACGGTCTACGCATCGGAAGAAAAGCTCGACAGCATACACATAGCTTACACTGAGCAGCTGAACTACGTGGGATTCCGCGATACGCTCAACGTAGACTGCAGGCTTCGGCGGTCTGAAGGCGTAAAGCTGGTGCCCGACCGCGTAAAGATAGCCTTCGTAACTGATGTGCTGACTGAGGAAAGCATAGACAACGTGCCCATAGAGGGCATCAACATGCCGCCGGGAAAGGTGCTGCGCACATTCCCCGCCAAAGTGAAGGTACAGTTCGTTACGGGTGTCAATGTCTATCGCACCCTATCGCCTAACGATTTCACCGTGGTTGCCGACTACAACGAACTGAAGAGCCTGTCTTCCGATAAATGCAACATATATCTGCGCAAGGTGCCGGAAGGTATCTCGCGTGCCACCCTGTCTATCCAGCAGGTAGACTATCTGATAGAAGAACTGCCAACAGAATGAAGACAGGTATTGCAGGCGGAATAGGAAGCGGAAAGAGCTATGTGTGCCAGCGGCTGAAAGCCTTTGGCATTGAGGTCTATGACTGTGATAGCGCAGCCAAGCGGCTCATGCGCGAGTCGGCAGAGCTGCGCCGCCAGCTGACCGAACTGATTGGCCCCGATACCTACCGCAACGGTCAACTGAACAAAGCCGCCGTGGCGCAGTTTCTGTTGGCTAACGAGTCGAACAACGCAGCCGTTAACAGCATAGTCCACCCCGCAGTCTTCCGCGACTTTGAGGCGAGTGGCCTGCAATGGATGGAAAGTGCCATCATGTACGAGTCAGGCATCTACCGGCTGGTCGACCGCGTGATAGTGGTCACGGCACCGTTAGAGGTGCGCATTGCCCGCATAATGCAGCGCGATGGCATCAGCCGGGAAAAGGCTTTGGAGTGGATTCAGCGCCAGCTGCCACAGGAAGAGGTGATTCGCCGTGCCGACATTGAAATCGTGAACGATGGGCTGGCAGACCTTGAACCACAGTTGCTACCCCTTATAGCATAAACAATACAAGTCATATCAAATAAACAAAAAAAGGAAACAACATGCAACAGACAATTTTAGCAATCTCAGGCAAACCGGGCCTCTACAAACTGGTATCACGCGGTAAGAACAACCTTATTGTCGAGGCACTCGATGCCACGCACCGCCGCCAGCCAGCCTTTGCCACAGACAGAATCACATCACTGAACGACATTGCCATGTACACAGAGGCAGATGATGTTCCCCTGACCAAAGTGTTCGCCAGCATCAAGGCACTGACTGACGGGAAGAAGACAGAACTGGACCCCCGAAGCGCCAGCAACGCCGAGTTGCAGGAACTCTTCACGAAAGTGCTGCCAGAGTGGGACCGCGAGCGAGTACACAACAGCGACATCAAGAAGCTCTTTACCTGGTACAACATACTCGTGGAGAACGGCATCACCGACTTCGAGGAGCAGACAGAAGAGGAAGCCACTGACGAAAAGGCTGCCGAAGAGCCGACAGCGGAATAAGCCGCAGACCGGGCAGTAAAGGCCAGGTCTGCCTAACGGCAATCTGACAACACAGCAAGCCCCCATCCTCAGCTGAGGATGGGGGCTTGCTGTGTTGTCAGCCAAGTGGCTTCCAGTTAGTGGAAAGCCATGCCTGCCTTATCATGTTACGGGTTTATCCGGCCACCGCCGAAGCCGCCACCAGGGCCGCCAAAGCCGCCACCGCCACCACGGCGGCCACCGCCACGATTTCCGCCACCAAAGCCACCGCCGAATCCGCCAGGGCCCATGCCCATGCCCATGCCACCCATGCGCATGCCTTGGCGAGCCTCACGAGTTCCAAAGACGTTCAGGCGATAGATAACGTGCAGCATGGCATAGCTGTTGATGGCATTGTACTCGTTGTCAGTACGAGACATAGCGCTAATCTGGCGAGAGAAGTTCGACTGCTGGTGCAGAATATCATAGAACTGCAGGGTCACGGTGAGGGGCTTGCCGCGCAGGAATCCCTGTGCCAGCTGGGCATTCCAGATGAACTCATTGGTGTTCATGGTTGCATCGCTGAAACCGCGGCGACTGCTCATACCCAAGTCTGTCGACAGCTGTGTGCCCCAAGGCATGGTCAGCGTGGCGTTCATGCCGTATGAGAAAGTCCATGTGTCAAGGTTTGACTGCGGCTGCAACTCATTCCGCGAGTGGGTGTAGTTGACTGAGCCGTTTGGCTCCAGCTCCAACCATTCGTTACGGTAGCTGATACCTAAGCGCTCGCTGACATTAGTCGTATTGGTAAAGTTCTTCAGAGCCTGCTTGTTCTGGTCCACATAGCCCACCTGATGGCTGTAGTTCAGACCTGTCTCCGTGTTCACGCTGAAATAGCCCAAGGAGTCAATAGCCATATTGAACGTAAAGCGGCCGTTGGCATTCCAGTTGCCGTTGATGTTCTCCGGCCTTGAAGTGCGCCCACCAGTTTCGGGGTCATAGGTCACCTTGTTGACAATGCTGTTGCTGGTAGTAGAGAAACCGGCATTGGCAAAGATAAAGCGCTGATGGTCTTGGATATAATTGTTGTAGAACAGGTTGAAACTCTGCGTGAACGAAGGCTTCAGGCTTGCATTACCCGTAGTGATGTTCAGCGGGTCTGTATTATCGGTGATAACCAACAGCTGGTTCATTGAAGGCTGGCTGGTGTTACCGCGATATTGTATGCGCATCTCGCCACGCTCTGAGAAACGCCAACGGAAATTGGCAGTTGGGGTCCAGTTGATGACCGAGCGGTTGACCACGGTGTCAACACCCAAATAGCGCTGTGTATATTCTGAAGTCTGCGGAATCACCTGCAAACCAATATTGAAGTCGTAGGTCTGGCGAATAAAGCGCAGCATGACCTCGCCGGTGTGTATGAAGTTCTTATAGGCTGAGTAACGGCTCTGGTCTTGGTCCAGATAGTCGGTATAGCTACCTGTCAGCTGGTCAAAGTAGTCGCTCCACTGCCGGTAGATAGGTGTAATGTTGTTAAAGTTATAGTCAAGGTAAGGCGGATTCGAGAAATCGTAGGTAGAGCGGTCACTCTTGTTATAGCGATACTGGAAAGTATAGCTGAACTGCAAGAACGTGGCACGGGCAATCGGCTCGCTGTAGGTAGCGCGCGCACTATAGTCCCACGAATCCGTTGGGGTCATGTTATAACGGTTGGTCTGATATGTGCTGGTATAAATGGTAGAGTCGTTACCTTGGCTGTCTTTGATTACGAAAGGCATCTGGGTCTGGAACAGCTCTACAGCATTGCTCGACATAGACTTGCTATCGCTCTTGCTGTAGTTACCAGTCAACTGCAAAGTAACGTTACGCCCCATGTTGTTCAGCTTGCGGTTGATTTGCAATGTACCGCCCAACCGTTTGCTATCGCTGTAGCTCAACGAGTTATTATCGTTGCTGTTGACCACCATGGTGGAATCCAGCGCGGTCAGCACACCCAGTGCCCTCAGCAGCGCATCGCGTGAATCAAGCTGATAATCCAAATAGTTGTAGGGGTCTTGCCTCAGCGTTGCCGATGTGTTCCAGCCGCGGCTATCGGTGGTCGAGTAGCTCCAGTTCGGGCGGAAGCTAACGTTCCACAGCGTATCGGGAGTCCACTCAATGCGGCCGTTGGCGCTCCAGCTGTTCGAGCGCGAATAGTTCTGGTTGACAGAGTTCGAGAACGACCCCGTGCTGGTACTGACAAAGTTCTCGCTGGCCCGGCGCGACCACTGGTCGTTGTCGCGGCGGTTCCAGTTCACACTGGCCTGGGCAACTATCAGGTTGGGCTTTTCATAGTTGAAGTTCACCATGGCTGACTTCGCAGTGTTCAATCCTGGGCTGGCCATGCCGCCGCCACCGAAGCGCCGGCCACCGCCGCCGCCAAATCCCTGGTCGTTGGTGTTGTTGGCGTTACCCATGGCCATGATACGGTAGTCATCTTTCATGTACATACCAAAGAGACGGCCAGAATAGCGTTCCTTAGTACCCACGCCCAGGTCTGCGTTAGCCATAGTACCGCGATTCATGCCCTGGCGCAGACCGAAGTCAAGCACAGTCTGCTCGTTACCATCATCAATGCCAGTGATGCGGGCCAAGTCACTCTTCTCCTCATACGACTTGATGCGTTCTACAATTGAGGTGGGCAGATTCTTCAGCGCCGTTTTGGTGTCGCCAAACTCCTTGCCATCGACACGCACCTTAGTGACTGACTTACCGTTGATTTTAATGTTACCATCATCATCAACTTCGGCACCCGGCATGCGTTTCACCAGTTCTTCTACGACAGAGCCTTCCGGGGTGCGATAGGCATCTGCATTATATATCAGCGTGTCGCCCTTCGACTGCACCTTGGCCAGATGGGCAGTCACCGTAGCACCCTTCAGCATAATGGCATCAGGAGCTATGGAGATAGTACCCAGCTGCACGGGCTTGCCTTCCATCTTCACCGAGCGGGTATAGGTCTTGAAACCCACGTATGTGATTTTCACAATGTAGCTACCATCTTTCGGAGCTGTTACCTTAAACGCACCAGTGGCACTGGTTACTGCGTTTGCCACGAGCGAAGAGTCGGTATTCAACAATGATACCGTTGCCTGAATTACTTCTTCTTTTGTGTCTTGTTCGACTACCTTTCCCGTAATCGTGCGCTGTGCAAACGTTGTAATAGTTGCCGCGGTTAAAACCAATAAGAGCAATAATCGTTTCATTTGAGTCATTTACTTGATTTGAAAAATAAGTTATACGACATTATGACACCAAAAAAAAGGAAACGTTTAATTCCATTGTAAAAAATCATTGTAAAAATTACATTTTTTCTGTTTCCCGCCCGCTTATTCTTACTTTTTTTGTTACCTTTGCACTCACAATGATGAACAATCAGAAAATCATACTCTCAGAACAGTTGGAAACGGCGCTCGCTACGGCCATTACCGAATGCGAGTACGACCGTATGTTCATTTTAGTCGATGTAAACACCCAGCGGCTGTGCCTGCCGCTTGTCAGTAGCCTGCCTGAAATTGAAAAGGCGCAACTCATCACTATCGGAGCCACCGATGAGAGCAAGACCATCGACACGTTAGTCAGCGTGTGGTCAGCATTAGGCAGCGGGGGGGCTACCCGCCACTCGCTGATGCTGAACTTGGGTGGCGGCATGGTGACCGACCTTGGCGGTTTTGCCGCCAGCACCTTCAAGCGGGGCATCAGCTACATCAACATTCCTACCACGCTGCTCGCCATGGTCGATGCTTCGGTAGGCGGCAAGACCGGCATCAACTTTCGCGGACTGAAAAACGAGATTGGCGTTTTCAACAATGCCCAGTCTGTCATCTTGAACACCCAGTTCCTCAAGACACTCGACCGCGAGAACATCTGTTCGGGCTATGCCGAGATGCTGAAGCACGGTCTTATATCGAATGAATCGATGTGGGCAGAGCTGTTGAACTTCGACCTTGACCAGCCCGACTACTGGCGGCTTCAGAGCATGGTGGCCGACTCCGTGGCCGTGAAAGAGCGCATAGTCAACGAAGACCCAACTGAGCGGGGGCTGCGCAAGGCTCTGAATTTAGGGCACACCATCGGCCACGCCTTCGAGTCATTGGCCTTGGCCCGCCACACGCCGCTGCTTCACGGTTATGCCGTGGCTTACGGTCTGGGCTGCGAACTCTACCTGAGCTGTCTGAAGACTGGTTTCCCCACCGAGCAGATGCACCAGGCCATGCATTTCATTCGCAACTACTACGGCCGCATGGACTTCAGCTGCAAGGACTATTCCACCCTGCTTGAGCTGATGACCCACGACAAGAAGAATACCGCCGGCCAGATAAACTTCACGTTGCTGGGCGGTATCGGCGACATACGCATCAACCAGATTGCCACGCAAGAGGAAATCATTGCAGCTCTCGATTTCTATCGGGAGAGCTGAAAGGATTTTCCACTTAAACCAGCTCCCCACGCGCCAACAGCTCGGCCTGATGGCGGGCGGGCTTGCCCGTAGGGGTCATGGGCAGACTGTCAACATGCAGGTAGGCACGGGGTTGCCAGTATTTTGGCAACACCTGCCGGCAGACGGTTTCAGCCTCAGCCACACTGCCTTCTGTCAGCAACACCACCGCCTCGCCAAACTGCGGGTCAGGGCGTTTCGTTATGAGGAAAGCACAAGGAATGTGGCGGCTCAGTTCCCGCTCTACCGCTTCAGCCTGTATCTTGATGCCACCGCTGCAAATCACGTTATCACGCCGCCCTAAGATGCGAAATCGGGTGCCGTTCAGTTCGGCCATATCGTTGGTCAGCAGCGTTTCTGCACAGACCGCCGGGGCATCTATCACCAGACAGCCTTCGGCGTTCACACTGACACGGACTCCCGGAAGCGGCGTGTACCACTCCGTAGCCGCAGGGCCGTTGAGCCGCCGCAGGGCAATGTGCGAAAGGGTCTCGGTCATGCCGTATGTCGACCACACGGCATGAGGGAAGCCGGCCAATTCTGCCGCCAATGCCGTGTCGACAGCCCCGCCGCCGATAATCAGATGGCGAATCTGCCGCAGCCGCTCACGTTCTTCGGGCACTTGCAGGGAGTTGTAGACCTGTAGGGGCACCATGGCGGCGAAATCGGGCGAGACCACTCCCCCACCCTCTTCCGCACGGAGCGGGCACCGAAGCGGATGGCCGCCCGGCTCCACTGTCAGCAGCCGCAGGCCGCGTTCCTGTGCGCGCACCACCATCATCTTGCCGGCAATATAGTCTACCGACATGCAGAGCAGGGCGGTATTGCCGGGTTTCAGCCCTAAGAAGTCACAAGTCATGCGCGCAGAGTTCAGCATGCGCCGCTTCTCAACCATCAACTGCTTCGGCGTGCCCGTAGAGCCGCTGGTCTGCACTCGCACGTATGGACTATCGCTGTGCCACTCTTCTAAAAATTCTGACAGATTCATGGGTTGGGTGTGTGTGGTAGGTGCGGTAGATTTAGTAGGTATGGTAGGTACTATAGGGGTAAGGGCGAACAGTCTATTCGCCTGGCTTCACGCGCCACAGTTGCTCACCCCTGATTTCCAATCCCATGTCTACGTTGTCAGTAAACAGCTGGCCGGTGCCCAATCCCTGCGGCATGGTGATGTGTTCGCCATAGACAGCGGAGGTGAACTGCGCAATGGCATTCAGGCCGACATTGCTCTCCAACGCAGAGGTTATCCACGAGCCAATGCCCTGCTCGCCGGCGGCAGCTATCCACTCGCGGCAGCCCTGCATGCCACCGTGCAGCGAAGGCTTCAGCACAATATATCGGGGCTTGATGATGTTCAGCATGTGGGATTTCATTTCCGGGTCGTTCACGCCTATCAGCTCTTCATCAAGTGCTATGGGCAACGGCGACTCGCGGCACAGCTCTGCCATGAATGCCCACTGGCCGGCACGGATGGGCTGCTCGATGGAGTGAATCACGTACTGCGAGAGCAGTTCCAGCTTGTAGAGGGCTTCTTCAAAGCTGAAAGCACCATTGGCATCGAGCCGCAGCTCCACCTCATGGAAGCTGAAACGGTCGCGAATGCGCTTTACCAGCTCTAACTCCTGTTCAAAGTCGATAGCCCCGATTTTCAGCTTCACACAGTGGAATCCCTGTTCCAGTTTCTGCTCTAACCGCTGCAACATTTCGGCATAATTCCCCATCCACACCAGCCCGTTGATGGGGATGCCGACTTCGCCGCGGCTAAAAGGCGTGTCGAAAAGCACAGGACCCGCCGCATGGGTGGCGGCAGCCGACCGCAGGCTCATCAGTGCCGTTTCCAAGCCAAAAAGCATGGAGGGATAAGGGCGCAGCGCCTCATGGTCTATCTGCCCGGTGCGTTCCACTTCATCGCAGAAGCGGCGCAACACCTCGGCATAGTCTTCCAAATCATCACAACTCAGCTGCGGCAGCGGCGCACACTCGCCCGTGCCTGTCAGCTGACCTTCGGTCAGTGTTACCAGCCAGCTGCGCCGGGTGGTGTACACGCCGCGCGAAGTACCCGCCGGCTGTCTGAAGTGGAGCAAGCGCTCCTGAATGGTGGCTTTCATGTCTTTAGGCTTATAACGTTGTCAGGGAATCTGCGGATACTGGTCGAAATCGGGCTTACGCTTCTCAAGGAAGGCACGGCCACCCTCCTGTGCTTCATCCAGGAAGTAGTAGAGCATGGTAGCATCACCTGCCAGCTGCTGGATGCCAGCCTGCCCATCAAGTTCGGCATTCAGCCCTGCCTTAATCATGCGCAGGGCCATAGGCGAGCGTTCCATCATGGTCTCTGCCCACGCCACGCACTCATTTTCCAACTCTGTCAGCGGCACCACCTTGTTCACCATGCCCATCTCCTCAGCCTCCCTGGCCGTGTACTGCCGGCAGAGAAACCAGATTTCGCGCGCCTTCTTCTGGCCGACGATGCGCGCCAGATAGCTGGAGCCGAAGCCTGCATCAAACGAGCCGACCTTCGGGCCGGTCTGCCCGAAGACGGCATTCTCTGAGGCGATAGTCAGGTCGCAGACCAGGTGCAGCACATGGCCGCCGCCGATGGCATAGCCGTTGACCATGGCTATGACCGGCTTGGGCAGCCGGCGAATCTGCATCTGCACATCAAGCACCGACAGGCGGGGCACACCCTCTTCATCGACATAGCCGCCGCGCCCCTTGACGTGCATATCGCCGCCGGAGCAGAAGGCATGCTTGACACTGTCAAGGGACTGCCCTTCAGCCACCGCCGACATAGCCCCTGTCAGCAGCACCACACGGATGCGTTGCAACTCACGGCACTGGGCGAAAGCCTGGCTCAGCTCCAGTGTCGTTTTCGGGGTGAAGGCATTGCGGTAGCGCGGCCGGTTAATGGTTATCTTGGCGATGCCGTTATATTCCTCAAACAGAATCTCCTCGAACTCACGGATGGTTTTCCACTGTCTTGTTTCCATATCTCTTGCTTTTTGTTAAATCAAAATCAGACTATTGCCCATCAGGGGCTGCACCTGGAGTTTCCTTCCAGGCATTCTTGCCGACAACGAGGAATCCCTCTTCCTGATAGACGTACTCCTCATCGAACAGGTACTGCAACGCCACGTCTACCTGCTCATAGGGCAGGGCGAGGCTGTGCAGCTGGGTGATGTGGTGGCGCTGCCCATCGGCCAGCATGCCCATTATCTGCTGCGCCGCCGCGTTCCGCCGGTCTTTGCCGGTCAGCTGACGGCGGGCCTCAAGGCACACATCGCACTGCCCGCAGTCGGCCACCCCGGTCTCGCCGAAATAGCGCAGCAGATAGCGGCTGCGGCACTGGCTGTCGGCCTGCATGTAGCCAGCCATGGCGTTGAGCCGCTCCTGATAGCGCACCTTCAGGTCTTCGTAGACGTGGGGCGGCAGCATCAGGTGTTCGCTCTCCTCACGCCGCTGCAAATAGTGCAGGTAAGGGGTGCGCTTCTGCGGAATGAAGCGGAGTATGCCCTTCGAGGCCATTCGCTTGAGTGCCAGATAGACCTGCGGGCGTGTCAGCCCGGCCTGCTGGCCGACACCTGCCTCATCTATGAACTGGAAATCGACGAACAGCCCGCTGTAAGTGCGCAGCAGCGCCGTAATGATGCGCTCTTCTTCGGCATCAGTGCGGTTGTTCAGCTGATAAAGGTCATCTCTCTCCAGCGTAAACATGACCCGCGCCCGGCACTCCTGTTCCTCTATGTATTCAACGTAGCCCGCACGGGTCAGAATCTTCAGCGCCGAGAGTACGCGGACCGGGAAATGGCGGAACTTCTGGCAGAAGTCATCGACATTGAACTCAAACGTTCTGCCGTAGCCCGAGCCGACGGCTATCTGGTAGTAGTAGGCCAGATGGTCATACACCTGCCTGACGTACTCCTTCTCGGGGAAGGTGTCACCCATGCGCTTCTGCAACTTAGTCTGGTCGCTGTTGTTGCAGAGCAGCACGGCGTAAGCCTTCTGCCCATCACGCCCCGCGCGCCCCGCCTCCTGGAAGTATGCCTCTATGCTGTCCGGGCAGTCTGTGTGCAAGACCAGCCTGACATCAGGCTTGTCGATGCCCATGCCGAAGGCATTGGTTGCCACCATGACGCGAATCTGGTCGGCCTGCCACGCCTTCTGCCGCTCATCTTTGGTCGCGTTGTCAAGCCCCGCGTGGTAGAACGTGGCGCTGATGCCGCTGGCGGCCAGCATCTGGGCTGTCTCCTTGGTGTGCTGGCGGCTGCGCACATAGACGATGGCCGAGCCGGGCACATTGTTCAGTATGTGGAGCAGCTCTTCGCGCTTGTCGCCGGCCTGCCTGACCACATAGGCCAG
The DNA here is from genome assembly GCA_022511055.1 of Prevotella sp. Lineage (GTDB taxonomy): Bacteria > Bacteroidota > Bacteroidia > Bacteroidales > Bacteroidaceae > Prevotella. Next base: position 22,398 of record JAFLSH010000005.1, read on the forward strand.
GTTTTTGCGCTCGAAGCTCATGCGGAACACCCGGAAGCCCCGGTCTGCAGGCTGGCTGCCGGCAGCGGCGGCACAGGGCTGCGGCACGGCCAACTTGTCAATCATGTCGTCTATGACCTGCGGCGTGGCGGTGGCAGTCAGCGCCAGCACGGGCACACCGGGCAGCTCGCGCCTGATGTCGGCAATGTGCAGATAGCTTGGGCGGAAGTCATACCCCCACTGCGAGATGCAGTGGGCCTCATCTACGGTAATGAAGCTGACCTTGATGTGGCGCAGCTTGATGCGGAAGAACTCTGAGGAGAGGCGCTCCGGCGACACGTAGAGCAGCTTCAGCTGCCCGAAGACCGCATTCTCAAGGATGGTCAGGGCTTCCTGCCGCTGCATGCCTGAGTATATGGCTGCCGCCTTGATGCCCCGCCGGCGGAGGTGCTGCACCTGGTCTTTCATCAGGGCAATGAGCGGTGTGATGACGATGCAGGTGCCCTCTTGCGCCAGGGCCGGCACCTGAAAGGTGATGCTCTTGCCGCCGCCGGTGGGCATGAGCCCCAGCGTGTCGTGCCCGCTGCTGATGGAGCTGATAATCTGCTGCTGAATGCCGCGGAAGCCTTCATAGCCCCAGTACTTTTTCAGCAGCCGGACATGGAGGGAGTCTTTTTCGTCTTTAGCGGTCAGCATCGCTCGCCTTTCTGCCCCCGGTCAGCCTTCCAGCTCGCTGGGCTTGATATCCTCGATTTGCAGCTGTATCTCGCCGCGCTTGTAGATGTTCTCCTCGATGGTATATACGATGTCAAACGACCGCTTCGACTTGATGTACTTGGCGGCCTGGCTCTGCCCGAAGGCGATGCCATTCATCACGTTTGACGACTTGGAGTCCACCAGCTCCAGCTTGATGTGTTCCTGCTGGCGGCCCACCACCTTCGACGTGCCGTAGTCATAGACGTTGCGCGTGACGAAGATGGGCTTCTGATTCTGCGGGCCGTGGGGGGCGAACTTCTTCAGGTCGTTATGCAGCTTCTTCGTAATGTCCTTGAAGTCTATCTGCCCTTCCAGGTCGAGCATGGCCTCAGTCTGCTCCGGCAGAATGTGGCTGTCGACATACTCCTGGAAGCGGCGGCGGAACTCCGGGATGTTCTCAATCTTGAGCGACAGGCCGACGGCGTAGGTATGGCCGCCGAAGTTCTCAAGAATGTCGCGGCACGACTTCACGGCATCATAGATGTCATAGCCGGCCACGCTGCGCGCCGACCCGGTGGCCAGGTCGCCGCTGCGGGTGAGTACCACCGTTGGGCGGAAGTACAGCTCAGTCATGCGCGAGGCCACGATGCCCACCACGCCCTTCTTCCAGTTCTCATCATACAGCACAATGCTCGAGTGGTGCTTCTGGCTCTCCAGCTTCTCAACAATCTGGTTGGCCTCTTCGGTCATCTGCTTGTCTACATCCTTGCGCTGCTCGTTGTACTCGTTGATGTGGATGGCCTCGGTCAGCGCCTTCTGGAAGTCGCGCTCCACCAGCAGGTCCACCGCCTCCGTGCCGTTCTGCATGCGGCCGGAGGCATTGATGCGCGGGCCTATCTTGAAGACAATATCGCTCATGGTCAGCTCGCGCCCGGTCAGTCCGCAAATCTCGATGATGCTCTTCAGCCCCACAGACGGATTCTGATTCAGCTGCTTCAGCCCGTGGAAGGCCAGGATGCGGTTTTCGCCCACCACCGGCACCATGTCGGCGGCAATGCTCACGGCACAGAAATCCAGCAGCGGCACAAGCCGCGAGAACAATATGCCGTTGTTCTTGGCAAAAGCCTGCATGAACTTGAAGCCCACGCCACACCCGCACAAGTGCTTGAACGGATAGGTAGAGTCTTCGCGCTTGGGATTGAGGATGGCCACCGCCGGCGGAAGCTCATCGTCTGGCACATGGTGATCACAGACAATGAAGTCTATGCCAAGCTGCTTGGCATAGGCAATCTCCTCGATGGCCTTGATGCCGCAATCCAGCACAATAATAAGTTTCACACCCTTCTCTGCCGCATACTCCAACCCCTTCTTGCTGATGCCATACCCTTCCTCGTAACGGTCGGGGATGTAATACTCGATGTTAGAGTAGAACTGCTGCAGAAACTTGTACACCAATGCTACCGCCGTACACCCGTCTACGTCATAATCGCCATAGACCATGATACGTTCCTTTCGGCCCATTGCATCATTCAGCCTGTCGACAGCCACATCCATGTCGTTCATCAGGAATGGGTCTATCAGTTCGTTGAGCATCGGGCGGAAGAAACGCTTGGCCGCCGATTCCGTCTTGATGCCGCGCTGGATGAGCAAGTCGGCCAAGATTGGGCTCATGCCAATCTTGTCGGCCAACTCCTTAGCCGCTGCGATTCTCTCGGATGTAGGTGGTTCGTAATTCCATTTGAAATGCATTTATATATTTATTTTGTTTTTTCCGTATCGGTGTGGAAGCGCCTTCTCAGGTGTACTTCAGCGCCCCTGCAAGCAAAAGGCCATTTTGCGAGCGTACAAATATACTAAGAATTTACGAAATTCCCATGCCTTTTCCTGAAATTTTAACAGAATATGCCATTTTTTACATTTTCAGAAGGCAAAAAGCCAGTCCATCCCCAACGCCACTTAGCATATTGGGGAATATCACCAAAAAAACGCCATGAATTCCGCCAAAAACTCCGTGAGTTTCGGAAAATACTCCGTGAGTTTTGAAAATTTCTCCGTGAGTTTCGGGCAAAACTCACGGAGAAATTTTCAATAGTCATGGAGTTTTTCGCTATAGGTCTGCCGGATTGCAAATTTGGCTTAACACCCCTAATTTCCCTAACTTTTTAACTTCAAAAACTCTCGCGCGCGTATATAGTACGGAAACATCCTGACTGCCCTGCACCCTCAACACCCCCGACACCCTGTTTGGGTGTCGGGGGTGTTGAGG
>JAFLSH010000050.1 GCA_022511055.1 Prevotella sp.
TCAATGGGCATTTGTGGCGGTTTTGGGTGTTGGGTATCAATTTGCCCTACACCCTACCCCAACACCCAGGGTGCAGATTGGGGTGTAAGGGGTGTTGAGGGTGCAGCCGAAAAAATTTTTGGGCTACTATATACGCGCGCGCGTAACAATGTCATACACAAAAAACCACCGCCCGGCCTTATGACAATTCGTTGGTCAGCACACTCTCCAGTTCCTCGGCCGACAGCCGCAGGCGGAACACGCCGTGATGGGCAATGGAGATGGCGCCCGTCTCCTCGCTGACCACCACTATCAGGGCATCGGTCTCCTGCGAAGCGCCCATGGCCGCCCGGTGGCGCAGCCCCAGCTCCTTGGGTATGTCGAGGTCGTGGCTGACGGGCAGAATGCAGCCGGCCGCCTTGATGCGCATCTTCGAGATAATCATCGCCCCGTCGTGCAGCGGCGAGTTCTTGAAGAAAATGTTCTCTATGAGCCGCTGGTTGATGCTGGCATCAATCAGGTCGCCCGTGGTCACTATGTCGTCGAGCGGCGAAGAGCGCTCGAAGACTATCAGCGCCCCCACCTTGTTGCGGCTCATGTTCATGCAGGCCATGACTACGGGCATGATAATCTGCTTCACCTGCCGCCGCTGCCCCTCGACATCAGTATGCCGGCTGAACACGCTGAACAGGCTGACCAGCCGCCTGACCTGCTGGTGCGCGCCCAGGTTGTAGAGGAAGCGGCGTATGTCTTCCTGGAAAATCACAATCAGCGCAATGACACCCACGGAGACCAGCTTGTCGAGAATGGAGCCCAGGAGGCGCATCTCAAGAATCTGCGACACGAACAGCCACACAATGATGAACACCATGATGCCTATGAACACGTTGAGCGAGCGCGAGTCGCGCATCAGCCGGTAGATGTAGTAGAGCATCAGTGCTACCAGGAATATGTCGATGATGTCTTTCAGCCCAAACTCGAAGAACACGGTGGTAATAGCTATTTTTTTAGTTGGTTATGAAGGGTTAGCGGTTTGCTGCCAGAGCCTGATGCACTCCACCGCCTCCTTCACGTCGTGTACGCGAAGCAGTGAAGCGCCCTTCGTCAGTGACAGGGTGTGAAGCACGGTAGTGCCATTGAGAGAGTCGTCGGCCGTGCAGCCCAGCAGCCGCGAGACCATGGACTTGCGCGAGAGCCCGACCAGCAGGGGCAGCCCCATGACCTGCAGCTGGTCCAGACTGCCCAGCAGCGCGTAGTTCTCGGCAAGGGTCTTGCCGAAGCCGAAGCCGGGGTCGAGGATAATGTCCTTCACGCCGAGGTCGCGCAGCAGCTGCACCTCGCGCGAGAAGCCGAGCAGCATCCGGCGCACGGTGGGCTGCACGGACATCAGGATATAGGGCACGCCCAGCTGGGCCGCCATGCGGAACATGGGCGGGTAGGCATCGGCAGCCTGCGCCGCAGCCGTGCCGGCAATGCCCGCCATGCCGCCCTCGCTGACATCGTTGATGATGTCGGCACCGAACTCCTCAACCGCCATGCGGGCTACGTTGGGGCGGAAGGTGTCTACCGACAGGGGAACGGCGGGCTGCTCGCGGCGGACAATGGCCAGCCCGAAGCGCAGGCGCTCCATCTCCTCCGCCTCCGTCACCGCGGTGGCGCCGGGGCGCGTGGAACAGGCACCCACGTCGATAATGGCACCGCCCTCGGCGACAATCTGGTTGGCGCGCCCGGCTATCTCCTGCTCGGTCTGCTTGCGGCTGCCAGCAAAGAACGAGTCGGGTGTCACGTTCAGAATACCCATCGCCAAAGGCGCTGAAAGGTCCATCAGCCGCCCGTGCAAATTGAGTGTGTAGTCCATATTCGCCTACAAAGATACAAAATTAAATGAGAATTAAGGACAAGAATTAAGAATTTTCACTAACTTTGCAGCAAAATTAGCAAAAGCTCATGGACATAAAGAAACTATACCAGCTCTACACCGAGCATCCCTGCATCACCACCGACAGCCGAGACTGCCCGGAGGGAAGCATATTCATAGCCCTGAAGGGCGAGTCATTCGATGGAAACCAGTTTGCCGCCGCCGCCCTCGAGAAAGGGTGCGCCTATGCCGTCGTCGACAGCGAACAAGCGGCGGCAGACAAGGCGAAATACGGCGAGCGCCTCATCCGGGTCGATGACTGCCTGGCAACATTCAAGGCACTGGCGCGCGAACACCGCCGCCAGTTCGACATCCCCGTCATCGGCATCACCGGCACCAACGGCAAGACAACCACCAAGGAACTCGTGGCCGCCGTGCTGGGCAGGAAATACAACGTACTCTACACGCAGGGCAACTACAACAATGACATCGGCGTGCCCAAAACGCTGTTCCGCCTGACCAGCGAGCATGAGATAGCCGTCATCGAGATGGGGGCCAGCCACCCGGGCGACATCAAGACACTGGCCGAAACGGCAGAGCCCACCTGCGGGCTGATTACCAACGTGGGGCGCGCACACCTGCAAGGATTCGGCTCGTTTGAGGGGGTCGTCAAGACGAAGTGCGAGCTGTACGACTTTCTGCGCACGCGGCAAGACGGGCTTATCTTCCTGAACGCCGACAACGAGCATCTGGTCGACCAGATTGGCGATGAAGAAGAGACACTGTGGGTGGCACCCTACTCCACCGACCCAGACAAGCAGTACAGCTGCATCAGCGGCGAAGTCATGCTGCCCGAAGAAGGCACGGCCGGCGAGACACCCTGCCTGAAGCTGCGCTGGCGCGAGCCGCTGATGACACTTGAGGAAGAAGGGCGCTCAACGAAATGGCACAAGGTGCAGACACAGCTCATCGGCGACTACAACATAGACAACGTGCTGGCGGCCATAGCCGTGGGCATCAACTTCGGCGTGGGGCGCAAGGACATCTGCGCAGCCCTGGAAAACTACGTGCCGACCAACAACCGCTCGCAGCTGACCGTCACCGGCAAAAACCGACTGATTGTCGATGCCTACAACGCCAATCCCTCCAGCATGCTGGCGGCGCTGGAGAACTTCCACACCATGCGCGTCGGGCGGAAAATGGCGATTCTGGGCGATATGCGCGAGCTGGGCGAGGCATCGGCCGAGGAACACCAGCGCATCGTCGACTACCTGCAGACCAGCAGCATCGAAGAGGTGTGGCTCGTGGGCGAGGAGTTTGCCAAAACGCACACCGGCTTCCGCAAATTCCACGACATAGAGGCGGTTAAAGCCGAGATAGCCACCAACTGCCCCACAGACCGCTTCATACTCATCAAGGGCAGCAACGGCATAAGGCTCTATCAGCTGCCCGAATGGCTGTAGCAGCGCGGCAGCCAGATTCGGTCGCAAGAAACACGGCAGCCTCTCAACTGCCAGGTGGGGTCTATTGGCTTTATTTTGAATTAAAATTGCTTAAATCCTTTTTTATTTGCAGAAAAAGTAGTAACTTTGCACCCGCTTACGAGCAATCGGGATGTAGCGCAGTTGGTAGCGCACTACGTTCGGGACGTAGGGGTCGGGCGTTCGAGTCGCCTCATCCCGACCAAAGGCGGCAAACGAAGAGAATTTCGTTTGCCGCCTTTTTTCTTGGGAAACTTACTTTTACTTTCACCATTATCACTGACCCGTGGAGTCTGGTTAGTGCGTAATTGTTTTGTTGATTTCTATATTAATTTCTGTTTTGAACTCCCGCACATAGATAAAATCGGTAATGGCGAAACCCATGTGTTCGAATATATTGTGGAATGCGCTGGTGAGATGCAAGTCCTTGGTCAGTTCGCGGTCAAGCCCTTCGTTCCAGTTTGGCGGCGGGCAGTCCATGCCAATAAGCGAATCAAAAGAGTCGTACCTTTCATCAAAATTCGGCAATCTAAGTGTAGGTAATGTTATTCCCTCTTCATATAGGGGATTCCAACCGCTATCGCATATGGCATGCCAAAGTTCTTCCTGTTCTTCGCCTTGAATGGGGTGAAGTTTGGGGTAGCTACCTAAATAGCATTTGGCGGTCAATGCCATTTTATCACCATAGGAATCCTTGTCTTCCATGGCATCCCAGATACGGTACGCCCTGTCGTACATTTCCCGCAAAGCTGCCGTAAGGGCATCATTGAAGGCTATAATGTCCGGGAGTATGTCCTCTTGATGCGCCAATACTTTTCTATTAATCATTTCCTTACGAAGTGACAACAGAACTCCAAAGTCCGTATAGTCATGTCGTTTATATTTGCCATCGCCATTGTACGTCATCAGAATCTCATCTTCAATGAGCTGAATTTCATAGTCTCTGTAATCTATCATACTAAAAATGGTTACAAATTCAACATCTGCTGCAAAGATATAAAAAAAGCCTATAAAAACAACGCAGAATTATACGTATAAAAACATTTTTTGCGCATTTTTTCTCGCATTGTGCCCAACAGAAACAAGTTCTTCTGTAAACACTCAATACTCTACATACGGCAGCAGCCGCTCGATGGCTTCCGGCGGGAAATCCTTGGAGAGTTTCAGGTCAGAGAGGTGGCGGATAGGGCCATGTGTGCGGCGGTAGTCTGCAATAGCCTTGGCCTGATGGTAGTTGATGTAGGGGTGGCGGCGCAGCTCAGTGATTGACAGACGGTTAACGTTCAGTTTCCTGGGATTGGCGCTTTGTATCACCAAGTAAGCCTTGGCTTTCTGGGGGAAACCCTCAATCTCGTCAAGCTGGTCTACGCTGACATAGCCGCCCAGCCAGCGGCCGTAGCGGACAATCTCTTTCGCATAGTAGTGGCCTACGCCCGGCACACGGCGCAACGCCGCCGTGTCGGCCGCGTTCAGTTCCAGATGCTCGCCCGCATGGAGTTTGGCGGGATAGCGCAGCGTATCACGGCGGAGAGAAACGGCGGGCGTGTTGCCAGGCGCAGAGTAGGTACAAGAAAGCGCAGAGTGAGTGCGGGAAAGCGCTGCCGCCGGCTGATAGTCAGGCGAGATGCGGATGTAAGGCTCCAGCTGCCGATACTGCTGCACGGTCAGGCCGTAGAGGCGGGCAAAGTCTTGCTTGCGGCGATAGATGCCGCCCGCCGCCCGATACTTGTAGATGTTGCGCACCTGCCACGGCTGCAGCCCAAGGCGCAAAAGCTGAGTGGAATCGGCCGTGTTCGGGTCGAAGGGAAAGCGCTCGGCGGGGCGGCGCTCCTGTGCCTGATAGTAGTGGGGCGCATGCGGCGGTGCTGACTGCCGGTGGCGTGTGGCCACGGCGGTGCTGTCTGCCGCCCCTGCCCCGGCGGCTGCGCCTGTCTCTTCGCTTCCGCCAAGAAGAAAGATGCCGCAAAGCGCCACGGTAATGACTACCAGCAGCGCTAAAATGACTTGGCGGTCAGACTTCTGGAGATAGAAGAATTCCCTGAACACCTTACCTTTGGACTATACAATACCGAACTGGTGCATCAGTATGAGCAAGATGCAGAACGGCACCACGTAACGGACACTGAACAAGTAGGCACGGAAAACCGCACTGGGCAATGTGCCCCAGTTGGTAAACTCTTCCTCAACGAGCCGCGGCGAGACCCGCCAGCCAATCAGCAGGCTTGTCAGCAGCGCCCCCATGGGCAGCATGACCTGCGCCGTAATCATGTCGCAGAAGTCCATGAGCGACTGCCCCAAGAGGCTGAACTGGGAATTGCCCACCGACAGCGAGCAGAACACGCAGATGATGCCGCACACCACGGTCAGAATCCAGGCGGCATGGCTGCGCTTCATGTTCAGCTCTTCGTGGAAGAAGGCCGTGCCAATCTCGTGCATGGAAATGGTCGAGGTAAGGGCGGCAAACACCAACAGCGCATAGAACAGAATGGAGATGACATAGCCTACCTGCGGTGCAGAGGCAAAAGCCTGCTGGAACACGTTGGGCAGCGTGATGAAAATGAGCGAGGGGCCAGAGTCTGGGTTGACACCCACGGAGAAAGCCGCCGGGAATATCATCAAGCCGGCCAAGATGGCTATCACCGTGTCGAGCAGGGCTATCTGCGTGGCCGAGCCGAGCAGATTGGTATCGCGCTTGAAGTAGCTGGCGTAGGTGCAAAGGCAGGCCGTGCCCAACGACAGCGAGAAAAACGCCTGCCCCAGCGCCTCAAGCACCACATCGGCGTTGACCTTCGAGAAATCGGGGAAGAGCAGAAACCTGATACCCTTCATGGCACCGGGCAGCGAGCAAGAGGCCACCACAATGACCACCAGCAGCACTAACAACAGCGGCATCAGCAGCTTCGCCGCCCGCTCTATGCCGCGCTGCACACCGCGGACAATGATAAGATGGGTTATCAGGATAAAGACCACGCCCAAGACCGCCGGCCTCACGGGGTCTGCGGAGAAAGTCTGGAAATAACTGGTCACGAAAGCGGCATCACCCTTCAGCTGGCCCAACACGGAGACACCCAGATACTGCAAGCACCAGCCCGCCACCACGGCATAGAAGCCCAGGATGATGGTAGACGTGATAATGCCCAGCACCCCGACAAATCCCCAGCCGCGGCGGCCGGAAATCTTGGTGTAGGCCCGCGCGGCATTGGTCTGCGAATGCCGCCCCACGATAAACTCGCTGACCATGCCGGGAATGCCCAGCAGCAAGATGCAGGCAAAGTAAATCAAGATGAAGGCGGCCCCGCCGTTCTGGCCAGCCATGAACGGAAAACGCCACACGTTGCCCAGCCCCACCGCCGAGCCGGCCGTGGCCAGCACAATGCCCAACTTTGAGCCGAAACTACCTCTTTCCATATCGTAATTTTCTCATTTTCAGTTATTCATTTCAGATTAGCCCCAGCTGATGCAGGAAAATGAAGAGGATGCAAAGCGGGCAGACATACTTCACCAGGAACAGATAGAGATGGAAGAAGCGCCCCCGCAGCGTACCCCAGTTAGTAAACTCATCCCTTACCAACTTGTGCGGCACAAACCAGCCGAGGAAAATGCAGGTCAGGAAGCCGACAAGGGGCAAGAATATCTGACCTGTAATGAAGTCAAACCAGTCGAACAGCGAGCGCCCGCCAAATGTCAGCGCACCGCTCGGCCCTAACGACAGCGAGCAGAACAGGCCGATGACCGCCGTGGCGCCAGTCACCATGATGGCAGCCCGCTTGCGGGTAACGGCCAACTCTTCCTGAAGGAATGCCGTTGACACCTCATGCAGTGACATGAGCGAAGTCAGCGCGGCCAGTGACAGCAGCATGAAAAACAGCAGCGAAATGACATAGCCCAGCACGGGCATCTGGCCAAAAGCCTGCTGGAACACGTTTGGCAGCGTAATAAAGATGAGCGAGGGGCCGGAATCGGGGTTGACACCCACGGAGAAGGCCGCCGGGAATATCATCAGGCCGGCCAAGACAGCCACCATTGAGTCTATCACGCCTATCTGAACGGCCGACTTGACCAGGTTGGTCTGTTTCGAGAAATACGAAGCATAGGTGCAGAGACAGCCCATGGCTATGGACAGCGAATAGAACGACTGGCCCAGCGCCCCCAAGAACACATCGCCGTTAATCATTGCCCAGTCAGGCTTGAGCAGAAACTCTATGCCCTTCTCCGCGCCGGGCAGCATGCAGGAAGCCCCCACGATAATCAGCAACAGGAAGAACAGCGTGGGCATCAGCACCTTCGAGGCGCGCTCGATGCCGTTGCGCACACCATGCTCGATAATCAGGAACGTGATGACCAGCATGATGAGAGTCCAGAAAACAGGCTTCACCGGGTCGCCTGAAAACTCGGCGAAGTAAGTCTTGAAATAGTCCGGGTTGCCCTGCAGCTGCCCTACCAGTGAGGCCCACACATATTGCAGACACCACCCAGACACCACCGCATAGTAGCCCATGATGAGAAAGCCTGTCAGCACCCCCATGAAGCCGATAATCGACCACGGCGAGCCGCCTGACAGCTTGTGGTAGGCGCGCGCCGTGTTCGACCGCGCATGGCGGCCGATGATAAACTCGCTAATCATGCAGGGAATGCCCAACAGCAGCACGCACACCGCGTAAATCAGCAGAAACACCGCGCCGCCGTTCTCGCCTGTCATGTAAGGAAACCGCCACACGTTGCCCAGGCCGACTGCCGAGCCCGCCGTAGCCAGTATTACGCCCAACTTACTACCGAAATTGACTCTTTCTAACGTTGCCATTTTGAATATTCTTCATAAAACATTTGCAAAAGTATAAAATTTTTCTTACTTTTGCATCAAAACCAGAAGTAAAAAAACAGAAAATGTATCAATTTGCAAAGAAATATCCCCTTTCCGTGTGTTGTCTTGCCCTGATATGGGTACTTTCGCTCGTTCCCTTCTTCCCGGAAACGCCGCTCGATGATGTTGAGTTCATCGACAAGTGGGTACACATTGCCATGTACGGCGGCACCGGCCTTGTGCTGTGGGGCGAATACCTGCGCCTTCACCCCACCCCTGACTATCGCAAGCTCTTCATCTGGGCCTTCTGTGCCCTTATTGCCATGAGCGGTCTGCTCGAACTGCTACAGGAATACTGCACCTTCGGCCACCGCAACGGCGACTGGCTCGACCTGCTGGCCAACGCCACCGGCGTGGCCTTGGCAGCCATTATCGGGTTAGTGGCAGCCCTTGTGCGCAGCCGCATCTCCAAAGTGCGGGGCAAAAAGACAAGCCCCCGATGACCTTCAGCAGTCATCGGGGGCTTGTTGCCTGGCCGGCAGAGGCTTCAGTGCCATTCAGCCCTCGGCCTCGGGCAGCATGACAACGCCCAGCTGCTTCTTGCCATCCATCATGATGCTGAGCGGAGCGGCGAAGCGGACATGGCGCACGTACTCGGTCTCTTCGACGGCGGGCATGGCATCGAGAATATCCTGACGGAAAATGCCATCGCCGGTGTAGGTGTTGATGGTGAAATAGCCAACGCCGAATGAGGTGAGATTCTGAAAGAAGTGAGTGCCCTGCGAAGGGTCTACGTGGTAGTTCTTCAGCCCCGACTCCACAATGACGCGGGCGGCCGAGATGTGCGGCCACTTCACGGGAATGCCCAGCCAGTAGTCGCTGGAGCCCCAGCGGCCGGGCCCGACAAGCACGTAGTTACGGCCTTCATCCAGGAACTTTCGGTTGATGCGCTCTATGTGCGAGGCAATAGTCGGGTTGTTCGCCGCCGTGAAGTCATCGCCCACCTTGACGTAGACCACATCGACCACATCTTCGCTGACCCCGTGCCCCAACGAGTTGGCCGACTTTAGCAGGCACTGCTCATCTGGAATCTGGGAGAGGTCACGGTCGAGCATCTGCTTCGAGTCGACAATGGGGCGTATCTGCAACAGATACAGCTCGCCGCTCCTGTCAGCGTTGAGGTTGCAGGCAAACTCTATCTCGACCGGGCGGCGCATCTCTTCCGCACCGTATTTCTGCGCCATCTGCAACAGCTCCGGCAGCGGGAAGATGCCCTGCTGCAAGACCCCGCAGAAGGAGATGACCTTGCGCCCGCCCTCATAGATGCCATCACGGATTACCTGGTCAATGGGGTCGAAGGTTGAGGCGATATAGGTCAGCGCCCCATCCTGGTCGGCCTGCTTGACACGCAGCTTCTTGATGTTAAACCCGTCATCTACCTTGAAGTCATCGCCGACATGGCTCATGTCAAGGGCGTAGAAGCGGGTCTGCGTGTCGCGCAGCGCGGTTTCCATCTCCGAAGTCTGCAACACCTGGGTGGGATGGTAGGGCGAGACGCGCAGGGTCTGCCCGCCATCGACGATATACTTGCCCAGGCCGAGCGCCAGCGAGGCGATGCCTTCCTCGGCCGTCTCATCGCCGATGGGGTAATAGTTCAGCGAGCGGAGAACGCCCGAGAACGTGGGGTAGTAAAGGTCGCCGTACTGCTTGCCCACCACTTCTTGCAGGATAACGGCCATCTTCTCCTGGTCGATGACGTTCTGGGTGGCCAGCATGTAGGCTTTCGAGTCGCGGTAGTAGACCGAGGCATAGACACCCTTGATGGCACAGGCCAGCATGCGCAGCATCTCATACTTGTCTTCCAGGTAGGGAATCATGTAGGTAGAGTAGATGCCGGCAAAGGGCTGATAGTGAGAGTCTTCGAGCAGCGAGCTGGAGCGCACGGCGATGGGCGACTTCACCGCCTCGAAGAAGGTGAAGAAGTCGGCTATCAGCGAGTCGGGCAGCTGGGCGCGGAGGAAGTGGCGCAAGATTTCCTCGTCAGGGGCATCGGAGAGGGCTATGGGGTAGAGGTTGTTCTTCTCCATGAACTCATCGAAGAGGTCTGTGCAAAGCACCACCGTCTTCGGGATGCTCACCTTTGCGTTCTCAAACTGATTCAGCTCGGGGTGGCGCTTGATGACACGGTCGAGAAAGGCCAGGCCGCGGCCCTTGCCGCCCAGCGAGCCTTCGCCGATGCGGGCGAAGTGGGCATAGCGGTCGAACTTCAGGCGGTCGAACACGGCCACGACACCGATGTTCTTCATGCGGCGGTACTGCACAATGGCATCGAAGATAATCTGCCGGTGCGCATCGACATCTTGCAGCTTGTGCCACGTGACGTTACGCAAGAACTGCGACACGGGGAATATGGCGCGCGCGCAGAGCCAGCGGCTCATGTGGTTGCGCGAGATGTGGTAGAGCATGGAGTCGTTGGGAATCTTGAAGATGTTGTCTTGCAGCTCCTTCAGCGAGGAGATGCGCATGACCTCTTCCTTTGTCTCCGGGTTGCGGAAGATGAAGTCGCCGAAGCCCATGTGTTCTTCCATCAGGTGGTGCAGGTCGACGTTCATCTTCGTTGAGTTCTTGTCTATGAAGTGGAAGCCTTCGGCCTTGGCCTTGTCACGGTTCTCGGTCTCCTTCGAGTCGAGTATCAGCGGCACGTACTCATCGCGCTGCCTGATTTTCCTGAGCAGCTTCAGGCCGGCCTCCGGGTCGCCTTCCTCAACGTGGCTGAGGCGGCCGGGCACCGACTTCATGGGGAAGCGCGTATCGCTGATGACACCGAGCGTGTTCTCGTGGTATTTCTCGTAGAGCTGCATGGCCTCTTCATAGTTCGTGGCCAGCACCACCTTCGGCCGGCCGCGCTTGCGCTGGGCGGCGGCGTGCGGGTTCAGCGCCTCGGTCGAGAAGCGCTTCGACTGCGCCAGGATGTAGCTGTAGAGGTTGGGCAGCACCGAGGAGTAGAAGCGGATGTTATCCTCGACCAGCAGAATCATCTGCACACCGGCTTCGTTAATGTCGTGTTCGATGTTCATCTTGTCCTCTATCAGCTTGATGATGGACAGGATGAGGTTGGTGTTGCCGAGCCAGCAGAACACGTAGTCGAACACCGACATGTCTTCGTTCTCAATGCGCTTGGTGATGCCGTGCGAGAACGGGGTCAGCACCACGCAGGGCATCGAGGGGTGGGTCGCCTTCACCTCGCGCGCCACGGCAAAGGCATCGTTATCGGCATTGCCCGGCATGCAGATGACCAGGTCAATGTCTGTGGTGCGGAGAACTTCGTTGGCCGCCTCGGTGGTAGACACCTGCGTGAACGTGGGCGGGTAGCGCAGCCCCAGCTCCATGTACTCATCGAAGATTTTCTCGTCAACCCGCCCGTCATCTTCGAGCATGAAGGCATCGTAGGGGTTGGCCACTATCAGCACGTTGAAGATGCGCCGGGTCATCAGGTTGACAAACGACACATCTTTCAGGTAGAACTTGTTCCACTCCTGTGGTATCTTGCTTACTTCTTCCATATCTGCTGCAAAATTACAAATAATATTCCAAACAACGGCATTTTCCCCGCAGTTTCTGCGGCAGCGCCGCGGGCCGGCGGCGGCACAGGGCACGCCCGCGTGTTAAGGTTTCGTAATTCTTCGGGGCGCGCACTTTACTTTTCGGGCGCGGAGGTGTCAAAGAAATCAGTAAACCACTAAGCTAATTGAAAAGAAAACATGAAAGATTTCAACTACTATGCACCCACGGAAGTGGTGTTCGGAAAAGAGTCGGAGGCACAGGTGGCCTCACTGGTCAGGAAATATGGCGGCACGAAGGTGCTGGTACACTACGGCGGGCAGAGCGCCGTGCGCTCGGGCCTGCTCGACAAGATGTGCGCCCTGCTGCGCGAGGGCGGCGTTGAGCTGACGATGCTGGGCGGCGTAGTGCCCAACCCGCGCCTGTCGCTGGTACACGAGGGCATCGGCCTGTGCCGCCGCGAGGGCGTGGACTTCATACTGGCCGTGGGCGGCGGCAGCGTGATTGACTCTGCCAAGGCCATTGCCCTGGGCGTGGCCAACCCCGACAAGGAGGTGTGGGACTTCTATCTGGGCAAGGACAGCCCCGCCGCCGCCCTGCCCGTAGCCTCGGTGCTGACCATTCCCGCCGCAGGCAGCGAGATGAGCGAGTCGACGGTCATCACCAACGAGGAGGGCGACGTGAAATTAGGCTACTCAAACGACATACTGCGCCCGCGGTTTGCCATCATGAATCCCTGCCGCACCTTCACGCTCCCGCCCTACCAGACGGCGGCCGGCGTGACCGACATGATGATGCACACCATGGAGCGATACTTCACCAAAGACGACGACATGGACCTGACCACCGACTTGGCCGAGGCCGTGCTGCGCCGCATGAAGTCGGCCGTGTTCGACGTGCTGAAAGACCCCGAGGACTATCGCAGCCGCGCACAGATTATGTGGGGCGGCAGCGTGGCGCACTGGGGGCTGACGGGCTGCGGCGTAGACGAGGACTGGGCTACCCACCAGCTGGAACACGAGCTGAGCGGCATGTTCGACGTGACCCACGGCGCAGGGCTGGCCGCCGTATGGCCCAGCTGGGCGCGCTACACCATGCACGAAAACCTGAGCCGCTTTGTGCGCTTCGCGGTCAACGTGATGGATGTGCCCAACGACTTCAGCGACCCCGAGGCTACGGCCCTGAAGGGCATCGAGGCCATGGAGCGCTTCTACCACGCCATCGGCATGCCCACGAACATCCGCGAACTCATCGGCCGCGACATCACCGACGACGAAATCAAGGAGATGACACGCAAGTGCAGCCGCGACTACAAGGCGACCTGCGGCGGACTGAAGGTGCTGAAGGCCGAGGACATGGAGAACATCTACAAAATGGCACGCGGATAAGCCTCGCGCGCGCGTATAGTAGCCATACAAACTGGATG
>JAFLSH010000051.1 GCA_022511055.1 Prevotella sp.
ATCTCACTCCTACAACTTTTTTAGCACTTTTCTTATATCGAACTCACGTTATATAAAAATACATTTTGCCACTTGGGGTCAAATTGTATGTAATTGCCTTAAAAAATGGCATTGGGACGTCCGCAGACAATCCGACGCCTAAAAAGTCACGGCGTTTTTCGGGGAAAAACAGGTGGTTTGCTATGGATTTTGCCGTGACTTGTCCAGTAGCTGGCGCATGATTCGGGCGGCGTTCTCCGGCGCACAGTCGTCGCCGAGGCGGCGGGCGACTTCATCGTAGCCCTGGAGCATGGCGGCGCGAGAGGGGCCGCTGAGGATGCGGCGAAGCTCGGTGCGGATGTTGGCGAGAGTGAACGTGTCGGCAACCAGCTCGGTGACTACCTCGCGGTCGGCAATGAGGTTGACCAGCGAGATGTACCTGACCTTCAGCACGTGGCGGCGCAGGCGGCCGATGATGGCGGGCAGCGGCGTTTCGTAGCACACTACCTGCGGCACACGGAACAGGGCGGTCTCGAGCGTGGCCGTGCCGCTGGTGACCAGTGCGGCATGGGCCTCGCAGAGCAGGCCGTAGGTCTGGCCGTAGACCACGCGGGCACAATGGCCGCCCATGAAGCGGGCGTAGTAGTCGCGGTCGATGGCGGGCGCGCCCGCCACTACGACCGTGTAGTCGGCACTGAGTTCGTCGGCCACTTGCAGCATGGCGGGCAGGTTGTCCTTGATTTCCTGGCGGCGGCTGCCTGCCAGCAGCGCCAGCAGGGGGCGGTCGCTGGGCAGGTCGTTCTGCTCGTAGAAGGCGGCGCGGCGAGCGGGCCAAGTGGCCTTGAAGTGTGCCACCTCCTCGACCGTCGGGTTGCCCACGTAGTGTATGGGGTAATGGTGCTTCTCCTCGAAGAAGGGCACTTCGAAGGGCAAGATGGAGAACAGCTCGTCAACGTAGCGGCGGATGTCGCGGATGCGATATTCCTTCCACGCCCAGATTTTGGGCGATATGTAGTAGTAGACCGGGCAGATGCGGCGGGTCTTCACGTACTTGGCCATGCCGAGGTTGAAGCCTGGATAGTCGATGAGTATCACCACGTCGGGCTGCCACTGGCTGATGTCGCGCTTGCAGTGGGCCATGCCCGAGAGGATGGCAGGCAGATGGAGCAGCACGGGCACAATGCCCATGTAGGCCAGTTCGCGGTAGTGCTTCACGCAGTGGCCGCCCTCGGCCTTCATCAAGTCGCCCCCGAAGAAGCGGAACTCGGCCTGCGGGTCCTGCCGTTTCAGTGCGCGCATCAGGCGAGAGGCATGCAGGTCGCCCGAGGCTTCGCCGGCTATCAGATAGTACCTCATGTGAACAGCGGTCTTGGCGTTTTCAGGAAAGGATTGCTCATGGTCTGGGGTGCGGCGGGTCAGGCGTTGAACATGGCGCTGAGCCGGGCCATCTCCTCGTGGGCCGTCACGTCGATGCGGGTGGGCGTGATGGCCACGTAGCCGTGGTCTATGGCCCAGCGGTCGGTGTCGGTAGCCTCGGGCTCCTCGTTCTGGTAGTGCCCCACCATCCAGTAGTAGTCGTAGCCGCGCGGGTGGTGGCAGGTGGTTATCTCGCGCTGCCACGAGCCGGCGCTCATGCGGCAGACACGCACACCGCGGAAGTCGGTCAGCGGTGCAGCGCCGCCGGCCACCTTGGAGAGCAGCGGGAAGTTGACATTCAGGCAGACCCCCTGCGGCAGCCCGTCGGCCAGCACCTGCCTGACCACGCGGTCTATATAGGGGCGCAGGGGCGAGAAGTCGGCATCGTCGCTATGGTCGCAGAGCGAGAAGGCCACCGAGGGCACCCGCTTCATGCAGCCCTCCAGCACGACACCCATGGTGCCCGAGTAGTGGGTGTTGACAGAGGCATTGTCGCCGTGGTTGATACCGCCCAAGACCAGGTCGGGCTGTCGCGGGCAGACCTCGGCGAAGGCCATCTTCACGCTGTCGACAGGCGTACCCGAGCATGACCACACCGCCACGCCCGGCCGCCGGCTGCGCAGGGTCAGCCGCAGCGGGGTCGTCGCCGAGAAGGCGCACGAGAAACCCGAGCGCGCCGAGTCAGGGGCGCACACTATGACATCGCCCAGGGGTGCTACCACGTCGACAAGCGCCTGAATGCCCTTCGACTGGTAGCCATCATCGTTTGAAATGAGTATCAACGGCCGTTTAATTTCCATAAAAATCAAGGTTTTGGCTGCAAAAATACTAAAAAAGAACGGAAAATAACGATTTCTCGCAAGAAAATATGTATCTTTGCATCCAAATTTCATACCAAACGCAAACTTACAAGGAGTATTGAACATGGGAAAAATCATAGCACTGGCCAACCAGAAGGGCGGTGTGGGCAAGACCACCACCACCATCAACCTGGCTGCATCGCTGGCCACACTTGAGAAGAGCGTACTCGTCGTCGATGCCGACCCGCAGGCCAACGCCTCGAGCGGACTGGGCGTTGACATCAGGGAGATAGACTGCTCGCTCTACGAGTGCATCATCAACAAGGCAGACGTGCGCGAGGCCATCTACACGACAGACATCGAGGGGCTCGACATCATTCCGAGCCACATAGACCTGGTGGGCGCGGAGATTGAGATGCTGAATCTTGATGACCGCGAGCGGATTATCAGCCGCATACTGGCACCGCTGCAGGCGGAATATGACTACATACTCTTAGACTGCTCGCCATCGCTGGGCCTCATCACGGTCAACGCGCTGACAGCGGCCGACTCGGTCATCATACCCGTGCAGTGCGAGTACTTTGCACTGGAAGGCATATCGAAGCTGCTGAACACCATCAAAATCATCAAGTCGAGGCTCAACCCGAGGCTGGAGATAGAGGGCTTCCTGCTCACCATGTATGACTCGCGCCTCAGGCTGGCCAACCAGATATACGATGAAGTGAAGCGCCACTTCCAGGAGCTGGTGTTCAAGACCGTCATACAGCGCAACGTGAAGCTGTCAGAGGCACCGAGCCACGGGTTGCCCGCCATACTCTATGATGCCGAGTCGACCGGCACGAAGAATCATCTGGCACTGGCCAAGGAAATCATCAACAAAGACATAGCAGGGAGGAAATAACACGATATGGCAGTCAAGAAGAAATACGCAGGCAGCCCCGCACTGGGGCGTGGCCTCGATGACATAGGCAACGGCCGCGGGCTGGATGCACTGATAGACACCGGCGAGGTGAAAACGCAGGGCTCGTCAAACCTCAACGAGATTCCGCTGAGCCAGATTGAGCCAAACCCAGACCAGCCCCGCCGCGAGTTTGATGAAACGGCACTGAACGAGCTGGCACAGAGCATCCAGGAGATAGGCATCATCTCGCCCATCACGCTGAGAAAGGTCAGCGAAGGGCGCTACCAAATCATCGCCGGCGAGCGCCGCTGGCGCGCCTCGCAGCGGGCGGGGCTGCAGGCCATTCCGGCCTACATCCGCACCGTGGAAGACGAGAACGTCATGGAGATGGCACTGGTGGAAAACATACAGCGCGAAGACCTGAACGCCATAGAGATAGCACTGGCCTACCAGCACCTGCAGGAGAACTCGGGGCTGACCCAGGAGAAGATTTCTGAGCGCGTGGGAAAGAGCCGCACCGCCGTCACCAACTACCTGCGGCTGCTGAAGCTGCCCGCACAGGTGCAGATGGCACTGAAAGACCGGGACATAGACATGGGCCACGCCCGGGCGCTGCTGTCCGTAGACAGCCCCAGCCTGCAAATCAAGCTGTTCAAGGAGATACAGAAGCAGGGCTACTCGGTGCGCAAGGTAGAGGAGCTGGTGCAGATGCTGAAAAACGGCGAAGATGCCAAGGTGGCCAGCCGCAGGGTGGCTGCAAAGCCGAAAGTACCCGAAGAGTACGAGACGGTGCGCCGCCAGCTGGCCGACCGGCTCCACGCCAAGGTGCAGCTGACCTGCTCGCCGCGCGGCAAGGGGAAAATCAGCATCGTCTTTGCCAGTGAGGAAGAACTGGAACACATCATGAACGCACTTGACAAGACACTGAAGAACGGAGAGTGAGCCAAGACTTAGGACATAGAAGGAGCATCATCGGCAGATGGCTGGCCACAGTCGCCATGCTCTTGATGGGAATGACACAGCTTCACGCACAGGAAGCCGTGTCAGATTCCGTTTTTCAGGAAACTGACAGCCTGGGGCGGAAGCGCCACTTGCAGAACGCCGACAGCTTAGTGGCAGACATGATGAGGGTAGACAGCTTGATAGCCGGGCTGAGCCAGACAGACACACTGCCGGCCGAAAAGCGCAGAGTGCGGCCCGGCAAGCCCGTCGTGGCAGCCGACACGCTGAGCGCAGGCAGCCAGAAGGCCAAGCGCGACTGGGAGCAGTGGACACCCAGCCCGCAGCGGGCCATGTGGCTGGCCATGGTGCTGCCCGGTGCCGGCCAGATATACAACCGAAAGTACTGGAAGCTGCCCATCATCTACGGCGGATTCATGGGCTGCGTCTACGCCATGTCGTGGAACAACATGATGTACAAGGACTACGCGCAGGCATACCTCGACATCATGGATGATGACCCGACTACTGACAGCTACAACAAGTTCCTGCACTTAGGGCGGCAGATAACCAGCGCCAACGAAGAGCAGTACAAGAACATATTCAAGAAGCGCAAGGACCGTTTCCGCCGCTATCGTGACATGAGCTTCTTCGTCATGGTGGGTGTCTACGCGCTCTCGGTCATCGATGCCTACGTCGATGCGGAACTGTCGGTGTTCGACATATCGAAAGACCTCAGCCTGAAGGTGGAGCCGGCCGTCATGGGGGCTGCCGCAGACAGACACCCGCTCTATGCGGCATCGGGAGTGGGCATTAATTGCAGCATCAACTTCTGAGCTGCCACCAACAGCCGCAGAATTTAGAAAAACAACTATAAAAACTGAAGAACAGATGAAGAAATACATATTGCTGATAGCCATGCTGGCAACCTCGCTCTGCCCGTTGCAGGCGCAGGTAGTGACAGACGGAGATGACTACGAAGATGAAGAAGAAGAGGTCATCGTCGATGAAAACAACGAGTTTACCATCAGAGACAAGAACGGCAACGAAGAAGTCATCGACTTCCCAGAGGCCATGGACTATGACCTTGACAGCCTGCTGAACCTGTATCTGTCAAAGACTTACCTGAAGCAAGACAGCGACTGCAACATGAGAGATGTCAACCCCACCTACTCGAAAGAGGAGTACATAGAGCGGCTGAGCCGCCTGCCGACCGTCATGGAAATGTCGTACAATGATGTCGTGCTGAAGTTCATCGAGAGATATTCGGGGCGGCTGCGCCAGTCGGTCAGCTACATGCTGGGCGCGGCTAATTTCTATATGCCCATCTTCGAAGAGGCACTCGATGCCTACGGTCTGCCGCTGGAACTGAAATACCTGCCAATCATCGAGTCGGCACTCAACCCGAAGGCCGTGTCGCGCGTAGGGGCTACCGGCCTGTGGCAGTTCATGCTGGCAACGGGCAAGCAGTACGGGCTGAACGTCAACTCGCTGGTCGATGACCGCCGCGACCCTGTCAAGGCATCCTATGCCGCCGCGCGCTACATGCAGGCGCTCTACCGCATCTTCGGCGACTGGAACTTGGTGATTGCGGCCTACAACTGCGGGCCTGAGAACATCAACAAGGCCATACACCGGGCGGGTGGCGTGAAGGACTACTGGAAAATCTACCCCTACCTGCCCAGCGAGACCCGCGGCTACGTGCCGGCCTTCATCGCCGCCAACTACATCATGACCTACTACAGTTTCCACAACATCTGCCCGATGCAGACCACGCTGCCGGAAAAGACCGACACCGTCGTGGTCAACCGCAACGTACATCTGCAGCAGATTGCGGCCGTGTTGGAGCTTGACATAGAGATGCTGCGCTCGCTCAACCCGCAGTACCGGCGCGACATCGTGCCGGGCGCCACCGAGCCGTCGGCCATCAAGCTGCCGCTGGCCGACACCAGTCGTTTCATTGACAACCAGGATTCCATCTTTGCGTACAACGCGGCGGAACTGCTGTCGAAGCGGGCCGAAGTAGCCATCAATGATGAAACGCCCACCTTCACCAGCAACCGCAAAACGACCGTGCGCCGCACTACCACCACCCGAAAGCGCACTACCACCACCGCGCGCCGCCGCACTACCACGGCACGAAAGACTACACCGGCCAAAAAGACCACTACCGCCAGAAAGCGCTGACAAACGGTAACACCAACCCTATATATACGAATAACGATTATGGATGAAGAGCAAATCAAAAGTGAAGCTGCTGATGCCAAAATGATTAACGATGCCTTCCAGCACCTGCTGGACTGCTATCTCGCATCACACCACCGCAAGAAGGTAGACCTCATCACCACTGCGTTCAACTTTGCGCGGCAGGCTCATAAGGGGGTACGCCGCCTGTCAGGCGAGCCTTACATCATGCACCCCATAGCCGTGGCGCAGATTGTATGCGAGGAAATCGGGTTGGGCTCTACCAGCATCTGTGCGGCATTGCTGCACGATGTAGTGGAAGACACGGACTACACCGTGGAAGACCTGGAGAACATCTTCGGCCCGAAGATTGCACAGATTGTCGATGGGCTGACCAAGATTTCCGGCGGCATCTTCGGCGAGCAGGCATCGGCGCAGGCCGAGAACTTCAAGAAACTGCTGCTCACCATGAGTGATGACATCAGGGTCATACTCATCAAGATTGCCGACCGGCTGCACAACATGCGCACACTGGATTCACAGCCTGCCAACAAGCAGTACAAGATTGCCGGCGAGACCCTGTACATCTATGCGCCGCTGGCCCATAGGCTCGGCCTCTACAAAGTGAAATCGGAACTGGAGAACCTCAGCTTCAAGTTTGAACACCCGGAAGAGTTCTCTAACATCGAGAGCAAGCTGACCTTGACACAGGCGCAGCGCCACGAGCTGTTCGACCAGTTCACGCAGCCCATCAGGGAAGCCCTGGACCACATGGGCATCAACTACGAAATCAAAGAGCGCATCAAGACCCCTTACTCTATCTGGTCGAAAATGCAGAACAAGCACGTGTCATTCGAGGAAATCTACGACATCCTGGCCGTGCGTATTATCTTCACACCCCGCTCCCGTCAGGAAGAGGTCAACGAGTGCTTCAATATCTACGTGGCCATCTCCAAGATTTACAAGTCGCATCCCGACCGGCTGCGCGACTGGCTCAGCCACCCCAAGGCCAACGGCTATCAGGCGCTGCACGTCACGCTCATGTCGAGACAGGGGCGATGGATTGAGGTGCAGATACGCTCTGACCGCATGGATGAGATAGCCGAGCAAGGTTTTGCCGCGCACTGGAAGTACAAAGAGGGCGAACAGGAAGAATATACCGAAGACGAGACGGAACTCAACAACTGGCTGCGCACCATCAAGGAGATTCTGGATGACCCGCAGCCTGATGCCATGGATTTTCTGGATGCCATCAAGCTGAATCTCTTTGCCAGTGAAATCTTTGTCTTCACGCCCAAGGGCGAAATCAAGACCATGCCGGCAGGTTGCACGGCTCTCGACTTTGCCTTCAGCATCCACACGTTCCTCGGCTCACACTGCATCGGGGCCAAGGTCAACCATAGGCTCGTGCCGCTGAGCCACAAGCTGCAAAGTGGTGACCAGGTGGAGATTCTGACCTCGAAATCGCAGCATGTACAGCCGGCATGGATTAACTTCGTGTCGACTGCCAAGGCCAAAAGCAAGATACAGGCCATCTTGAGGCGCGAGAATCGGGAGATGCAGAAGCGGGGAGAGGAGACACTCACGGAGTGGCTGTCGAAACACAACATCGAGTTTACGCTGGCCGTGGCCGACCAGCTGGCAGAATACCATGACCTGCGGCGGCGTGATGAGTTCTATCAGGCACTCGGCGAGAAGACCATCATACTGGGTGACAAGGATATAGACGAGCTGCAAGGCAAGAACAAAAAGAAGAAACAGGCCACTGGCATCGGCTGGCGGCGCTATGTGCCGTTTGTCAGTTCCAAGTCGGCCAAGCACGAAGAGGAGCAGCCGACCGAACTCTTCGTCGTGCCAGAGAAGTTCAACCGCAAGAAGCCGCTCTACCTCAGCGAAGAAAACATCCGCCTGTTCAAGTTTCCCAACTGCTGCCACCCCATCCCCGGCGATGATGCGTTAGGCTACATTGACAACAAGAGCCAGATTGAAATCCACAAGCGCGCCTGCCCCATTGCGGCGAAGCTGAAGTCGGGCTTTGGCAACCGCATTCTCGATGTGAAGTGGGATATGCACAAGCGGCTCTACTTCGATGCTACCATACGCATGAGCGGCATCGACCGCATCGGGCTGCTCAACGAAGTGACACAGGTCATTTCCTCACAGCTGAACGTCAACATCCATAAAGTCAACATCACCTGCGATGATGGCATCTTCGATGGGCGCATAGAGCTACGCGTACACGACCGTGATGATGTGCGGCTCATCATGCAGAATCTCAAGCGCATTGACAACCTGAAGGAAATCAATGAAATCATGTAGAAATACCGCGAGACAAGAAAGACAACACTCATTTTCAAAACCAAACATTCCAACAAAAATGAAACACTACCTGACTTACATCCTGGCACTATTCTGCCTTACTACTGCCCATGCGGCAAACTATGACAATCCTGACACACTGATTGTTGCCCGCGATGGTACGGGCGAGTTTCGCACCGTGCAAGAAGCCATAGAGGTGTGCCGCGCCTTCATGGACTACCACAAAGTCATCTTCGTCAAGAAAGGCATCTACAAAGAGAAGCTGATTGTGCCGCAGTGGCTGCAAAACATCGAGATTCTGGGCGAAGACCGCGACCAGACCGTCATCACCTATGATGACCATGCCAACATTAAGACGGCAGAACGCCCCAACGGCATCGGCACGTTCCGCACCTACACCGTCAAGGTGGAAGCTAACGATATCACGTTCCGCAACATCACCATCGAGAACAACGCCGCACGGCTGGGGCAGGCCGTGGCGCTGCACACTGAGGGCGACCGGCTCGTGTTCGTGAACTGCCGCTTCATCGGCCACCAGGATACGGTCTACACAGGCATGCCCAACACCCGCATCTACTTCCGCGACTGTTACATCTGCGGCACTACCGACTTCATCTTTGGCCCCTCGACCGCATGGTTTGAGCAATGCACCATCCACTGCCTGAGTAACAGCTATATTACCGCCGCCAGCACCCCAAAAGATGTGCCTTACGGCTACATCTTCAACCGCTGCCGCGTAACGGTGGCCGATGGCGTTGAGAAAGAGTATCTGGGTCGCCCGTGGCGCGATTATGGCTACACACTTTTCATGAACTGCGAACTGCCCGCGCAGATTCGCCCCGAAGGCTGGCATCACTGGCAGAAGGAACGTGAACAGACTGCCCGCTACTTGGAGTATCAGAACACGGGAGCTGGTGCCAACCGTAGCCAGCGCGTGGCCTGGAGCCGCGAACTCACAAAGAAAGAGGCAGCACAGATAACGCCAGAGAACGTGTTCCGTCAAGAAACAACCTGGATTCCAAAGAACTAATCAATACATATGAAAAAGATTTTCGTTAACGCCCTGCTACTGGGCGCAAGTGCCTTGTACGTCAACGCACAAGAGCGGCCGCTCTGGTTGCAGCACCCCGCCATCTCGCCCGATGGGCAGACCGTTGCGTTTTCCTACAAGGGCGACCTGTTCACCGTGTCCGCCACCGGCGGCACAGCCCGCCAGCTGACCACCAATGCCGCCTATGATGCCCACCCTGTGTGGAGCCCTGACGGCACACGGATAGCTTTCGCCTCAACTCGTGAAGGCGGCTTCGATGTCTACGTTGTCAGTCGTGAAGGGGGTGCGCCTGTGCGGCTCACGACCCATAGCGCTGATGAGAAGCCCATGGCGTGGAGCGATAATGACCATGTGCTTTACACGGCAGTCCACATGCCGACAGCCCAATCGAACATTTTCGCCCAAAACAGCTTCCATCAGGTCTATGAAGTCAGCGCCAAGGGCAATGAACGCCCGCGGCTCTTCTCCACATTCCCCATGGAGGATATCAGCATCAACGCTGATGGCGCACTGCTCTTCCATGACAAGAAAGGCTATGAAGACCCGTTCCGCAAGCACCACCAGAGCGCCATTTGTCGCGACATCTGGCTGCTGCGGCCCAACGACTCCGGGAGTACAAGACGAGACATCTCCGGCACTTTCACAAAGCTGACCACCTTCCGCGGCGAAGACCGCACCCCGCGCTGGTCGCCCGATGGCCAGTCGTTCTACTACCTGAGCGAGCAAGACGGCACGTTCAACGTCTGGCAGCGCAGCCTTGACGGAAGCAGCGACCGTCAGCTGACCCGCCACCAGGGCAACCCCGTGCGCTCACTGACGGTTGCCGCCAACGGCACGCTCTGCTACAACTATGATGGTGAAATCTACACTCTGCGCAACGGTCAGGAGCAGCGGCTCAACGTCAGCATCACCACCGACCGTCAGGACCGCAGTCTGGTGCGCCAGTTGCAAACATCGGGCGCAACGGAGATTTGTCTGTCGCCAAAAGGCAAGGAGCTGGCTTTCATCATGCACGGCGATGTCTACGTGACCAGCCTCGACTACAAGACCACACGCCAGATTACCGACACCCCCGAACAGGAGCGTAGCCTCAGCTTCGCCCCTGACGGCCGGGGATTGGCTTACGGCGCTGAACGTAACGGATACTGGCAGATTTACCAGACGCGCATCGTCAACGACAACGAGAAGCAGTTTACCTATGCCACCGACCTAAAAGAAGAGCGGCTCACCACGACTGACATCACTTCATTGCAGCCTAAGTACAGCCCCGATGGCAAGGAGGTGGCCTTCTTCGAAGACCGCGGCGCACTGCGCATACTCAACTTAGCCACCCGTCAGGTGCGCACGGTGCTTGATGCCAAGTACAACTTCTCATACAGTGATGGCGACCTCTGGTTTGAGTGGAGCCCCGACAGCCGCTGGCTGCTGGCCAGCTACATCGGCACAGGCGGCTGGAACAACAAAGACGTGGCACTCGTTGACGCCAGCGGACAGCGGCCGCCCTACAACCTGACCAACAGCGGCTACAGCGACGGCTACGCCAAGTGGGCGCTTGGCGGCAAGGGCATCATCTTCGAGAGCGACCGCGCCGGCTACCGCAGCCACGGCAGCTGGGGAGCGGAGGACGACGTGTATCTGATGTTCCTCGACCTCGATGCCTACAACCGTTTCCGCATGACCAAGGAAGAGCGCGCTCTGCTCGACGAGGCCGAGAAGGAGGCGAAGAAGGCCGAGGAAGCCAAGGGCAAGGACACTAAAAAGGGCAAGAAAGACAGCCCGAAGGAGCAGCCGGCGGCAACACCCGCGCTGGCGCTCGACACGCTCAACTGCCGCGACCGCATCGTGCGGCTGACGGTCAACTCCAGCCATCTGGGCGACTACGTGCTGAGCCCTAAGGGCGACACGCTCTATTACCAGGCCAGCTTCGAGGGCGAGGCCGACCTCTGGAAGCACGACTTACTCGAAGACAAGACCGAGCTGGTCTTGAAGGGCGTTGGCCGCGGCGAGCTGATAGCCGACAAGGCGTTCAAGACCCTCTACCTGAGCGGCCGCAGCATCAAGAAGATTGACCTGGCCAAGAACAAGGTGGAGACCGTAGACTTCGAGGCGCCGTTCAACTACCGCCCCTACGAGGAGCGCCAATACCTGTTCAACCACATCTGGCAGCAGGTGCAGGACAAGTTCTACGACCCGGAGATGCACGGCGTTGACTGGCAGGCATACCGCGCAACCTACGAGAAGTTCCTGCCGCACATCAACAACAACTACGACTTCCGCGATATGCTCTCCGAGATGCTTGGCGAACTGAACGCCTCGCACACCGGCGCACGCTACTATGCCGACGGGCCGCAGCTGCGCACCTCTAACCTCGGCGTGTTTCTCGACCCGGCATACGAGGGCGACGGTCTGCGCATCGAGGAAGTCATCAAGCGCAGTCCGCTGGAGGCCAAGGGCGTAAAAGCGGGTGACATCATCGAAAAGATTGACGGTCACGCCATCGAGGCGGGCAAGGACTACAACTATCTGCTCGACGGGAAGATTGGAAAGCCCGTGCGACTGACCTTACGCGACATGCAGTCGGCAAGCCGCACCCAGTACGATGTGACCTTCCGCCCCATCAGCCAGTCGCAGCTCGAAGAGCTGCTCTACAAGCGCTGGGTAGACCGTAACCGCCACATTGTCGACAGCCTGAGCGGCGGCCGACTGGCCTACGTTCACGTGAAAGCCATGAACAGCCCATCGTTCCGCCAAGTCTACAGCGACCTGCTCAGCGACCGCAACCGTAACCGCCAGGCCGTGATAGTAGACGAGCGCCACAACGGCGGCGGGTGGCTGCACGATGACCTCTGCACCCTGCTCTCCGGCAAGCAGTACCAGAGCTTCGTGCCCCACGGCAAGTACGTTGGCTACGACCCCTACAACAAGTGGGTGAAGCCTTCGTGCGTACTCATCTGCGAAGACGACTACAGCAACGGACACGGCTTCCCTTGGGTCTATCGCGAGCTGGGCATCGGCAAGCTGATAGGCACCCCTGTGGCCGGCACCATGACTGCCGTCTGGTGGGAGACACTAATGGACCGCTCGTTAGTGTTCGGCATACCTCAGGTTGGATGTCTCGACATGCACGGCAAGTTCGGCGAAAACACCGAACTGTTCCCTGACATCGAGGTCTACAATACGCCCGAGGACTATATCATGGGGCGCGACCGTCAGCTGGAACGTGCCGTCGAGGAAATGCTAAAGCAGACGAAATAGGGGGCAAACTGAATTTGAAGTTATAGTATTTTGCGGGCGTTGGCAGCTAATAACAAGCTGCTAACGCCCGCAAATTTATCAATTCACAAAAACCTGCTGCGCCTGCCACAACAATCCCTATTCTCCAATCTCCTTTGTGCCGTCAGCGCAGCTCACATACCGTATAGACATACCGCCGCTGCTCGCTGACGAC
>JAFLSH010000052.1:0-3286 GCA_022511055.1 Prevotella sp.
CTTAACTCCTCTAACTCCGAAAAAATTCCTTTAACTCCGAAAAAACTCCGCCCCTACCCCCTACCCCCAATCCGAAAGAAACCAAGGGCGCGCCAAACCCTCGGTTTGGCGCGCCCTCGCTTTTCAGAACTCCTCAGGAGCAGTGTTATTAATTGCTCTTTTTCGTTCCCGTGACTTCCACCACAGGATTTCCATCAACATCACTTTTGATTTCAATCTTCTCAATCTCGCTGTACCCTGAGATATATTTGTTAATATCCTCATTGTTCTTGCTGGCCGCCGTGGCATAGCACCCATCAAACGTCACATCCGAGAGATTGACACCCGACAGGTCAATGACATACGGCGCCTTAAAGTAGCAGTCTTTGAACGTAGTCTCCACGCCATCTGCCACCTTGCAGGTCTTCGCATCATCTGGATTGCCATTCTTTGTAACCAGCCCCTGCTCAAAGGTCGTCGTGGTGTAGGTGATCTTCTTCCATCCCTTGCCCGGAACGGTATAGCCGCGCAGGTTACAGTTATCCACTGTCAGGGTTGTGTTTCCGGCCGAGACCTCCTTGGGCCATTTGTTATCCTCGCTTGTAATCTCGTCAAGCGCCAGGGTCTGGTAGACATCATAGATAGCCACATTGTTCAGCTTCACCTTGCTCATGTTCTCATTCGGCGCCAGTAGCAGACCTGTGTAGGCGTATGGGCTGCCGCGCAGCACCACGTTGCTGATTTCCGTGGGCTGGGCATACCTGTCAGGGTTAAGATACAGACTGCCCGCAGTCTGTCTGTCTCGCGCCGTCACGTACATGCAGCAGGCACCTTCGGCTGCCACATCCGTGGGTGTAATCACAGAGCGGCCGCCGATGCTGTTCTCACCGTTTCCATTCAGCTTTACGCTCTCCACATATACGCCTACGTTTGGCGACTTTTCATCCCAGGCTATCTGCACCTCCAGGGGGAGCAACATCGGATAGTAATACTTACCCGGATTTAGTGTATTTTTAGGTGCAAACTCGTATATATTATATTTCGTGTGCGCCGAGGGGCTGCCGTAGTAATTGGCATTAAGCGTAATCTCGTCAGTAAACCATGATGACAGGGCTGGCATATAGTGCAAAGGCACCTCCTGGATAGACGAAATACGCTTTGTTTTGTCACCATTCAAACTCTCCAGCATCGGAGAGTAGGTTACACCTACCGAAGTGTTCTTATCTTTTATATACGTTTCGTATGTTTTCTTGAGATAACTATCCTTATCTCCTCCTATCCATTCCCCGGAATACAAATCAAGCGTAGCACCTGGATCCCAGCCAAAGCCTAACTCTGTTGACGACCCTGAATCCTGAGACTCCGGGGTTCCTGCAGGAGAAATGCCAAACGGGAAGTGGAGTTGAGAGGCTATGATAACGGTGTTATACATGGAATTACCAGATATCTCCTCCGGTTTCCTATCAGAATTGTCTTTAGAGGCTTGACTGTCGCTACCATAATAGTAGTCAATGGATCCAAGAAGTCCTCCAGCCCGGCGGTAGCCCTTTAGAACAAGATTGCTGACCGTACAATTCTTCACGACTCCCTTGTCTGTGCTGAAATAGCCGGCTATGCCACCAAGGTAGACACCACGCGCAAAGGTGCGCCGCCAATCTGTGTCATTACGATACATCGGTGTAGCCGTCAGTTCGCCAGTGTCAACAATGCAGTTCTCTATCGTTATTTTGTTGCCGTAAGCGACACCTACAATGCCACCAACACCCTGACAGCCTAAAATGTCGACATTATAGAGCCTGACATTCTTTATCGTAGCGTCTCCGCCAATAGATCCAAAGAGGCCACGGCTAAGCCAGGGCAAGACATCGTAGTTAAAGGGATCCGATGATTTATTATTCTCGCAATAGTCATCATCAACCTTGGCTGAGAATCTTTTCGTCTTAAGGTTAGAGATGGTGTGATTATTGCCATCGAAGGTGCCATAGAAACCGCGGTTTGTCAGCTCTTTATCTAAGAACGCATCTTTGTTTTCATAATGGTTCTTAAGTTCTGCAATCTTATAGTCCATGCCAATAGGAATCCATTCAATGCCCGTCAGGTCGATGTCGGCCATCAGCTT
Source organism: Prevotella sp. (assembly GCA_022511055.1). Lineage (GTDB taxonomy): Bacteria > Bacteroidota > Bacteroidia > Bacteroidales > Bacteroidaceae > Prevotella. The sequence continues at coordinate 2,099 of JAFLSH010000052.1, forward strand.
TACCTTTGCGCCGGCGAAGTGGAAATTGTTGTTCGCTGGCCAGTCCGGGCTGTCTTTTCTCTGGTCCTGGTGGGTCGCCTTCAGGATTCGAGCCTTCAGCATGGGGTCGTTATCGTAATCGGCCGCCTTATACACGTCATATTCAAATGCAATCCTCTCGTTGGGGTTGCTTGCCTCGTAGTAATGATAGGGATCCCCCACCTTTACCTTTACATTGGCAAAGTCGTGTACAAACCTCACCTTCATGTCGCCGTTCACCATGCGCTGGAACCAGAGCAGGCCGTCGACATCGGAAATCTGGATTTCATCGTTCTCGGCATCGTAGTAGACACCCTTGGCTATCGGCCCCGTCAGGTCCTTCCAGTCGCCATACTCATCTCCCGCAGCCCAGCCATTGTATTCGCCAGCAAAGTCCTTGTCGAGTTTCACCTCGAAGGAGTTCTTTTCGGTCAGCATATTGCCAACAATGTTGGTGCGCCAGTTGCGCTGGGCAGGCACATTGTTCAGGTTGACAATCTCTATCTCGTCAAAGTTCTCCTTGTCCTCAGGGTTGTCGCTGGTGGCCATCCACACCTTCACGTTGTTGATCAGAATTTTTTCATCCTTGGTGCTTGAAGTCAGCACATAGCACATCGACAGATACTTGAACGTCTCCGTCAGGTGTTCCGGGTAGTTGCTGAGGTTGGCATAGTCAAGATAGCCGTCGTTGTCAATGTCGTTGGTATAGAGCAGGCCTTCTTCCTTTTTCAGTTGGTCAGATTCGTTTCTGTGCAGATGCACCTTCAGGAACTCCTCTTTTGCGTAAGCATCTCTTCCCATGCCGTCAGGGTGAGCAAAAGGTTTTTCATCAGTTGCGTAATCCCAGTCCCAGATGGTATAAGAAGGCTTACCGGGTATCGCCGCCATATTCACGTATGCTGGTATAGGTGCATAGCCGAAGTCTACCACGGCGAAAGCCTCGGGAGTCTTGTCGCCAGTGTGCGAGTGTTCGGCATCCGTAGTCGAGGAATAGGTCTTGTCTTCCACCACGTCAAGATAGCGGGCCACGCGATTCAGGCGAATCCTCGAGTATAGGTACTTCTGGTTTGCATTGCGCGTAGCGCTCTCAAAGTCGTAGCCGTAAGTACCCACGTTGATTTGCGCCAGGGGGCGGTAGAGGTAGACATTCTTCTCCATGCTGCCGTCTGC
>JAFLSH010000052.1:3386-13002 GCA_022511055.1 Prevotella sp.
TGTATATCACCTCCACCTTCTTCAAGTCCTTGGTGTCGTAAGCCTTGCACTGGCTGCTCTGCGCCCAGAAGGCTATCTTGTAGGTCTCGCCGCGCTTCAGTGTCAGTGTAACGGTGGTGGGAAACTCCTCTATCTTCTTGATGGTCTGCCCATCGCCGTGTTCGAAGCGGTCCTTGAGTGCCTCATCGGTGCCCTCGCTATAGCCCGTGAGCAGGTTGTCGTCTTTGTCGTAGACGGCATAGATAAGCATGTCGGCCTTAGAGCCGTCGCTGATGCGAGGTTTGTTGGCGTAGTCCACGTGGCTGTCGTCATCGGCCCGCGTGGCAACGGTGGTGGCCGCCTCGGGGGTCAGGTTGAACGTCACGGTCACCTCGTCAGACCGGCCGTTGTCGCCGAACAACTCGTCTTTGCATGAAGTGGTCAGCAACAGCGCAGCCGCTGCCAGCCATCCAAAAAGTCTGGTATGTTTAATAAATTGTTTCATAATGCTTAGTGTTTACGAATTCTTTCCTTCATTTTCTTCTTGAATCATTCACCTTCGGTTGGGGTATTGTCGCCGCCGGTGCTTTTATTGGCACTGCGGTCGTCGCCGTCAGTGTCTCTGTAGCTGGGGTAGTTGTCATCGAAAGTGCCATCGCCGTCATCGCGAGGTTTCTTGTGGTCGTCGATAGTGTCATCATCGATATCAGGCACTTCCCTCTCTACCTCTTTCAGTTCCTGTACTTCCACGTAGACAACGCCGCTTTCGTTACTCTTTTTATGCCCGTCTTTATCGTCAAGAAAGCCATAGCGCCTTATACTGTAACTGCCAGCAGGCACATTCTCAAGTTTGTAGACATAGACATTTTGGTTTTTCGCATCATCAAGAGGCTTTAACAGGGGATACTCAGTAAAACTAACATCGCTATAGGAGAAATCTACAGACGGATCTTTTAAATCAGGCTCAGCCTCCCACTCCATATCACGCTCTCCCCATGTCCATCCTTGGGTCTTATCTTTAATAATATGGAGAGGCCCTGGAGGACTATATGAACCATTGGCGTCAGGTCTTTCCACTTGAACAACGACAATAGTCGTCTCTTTGGTCGTTTTGAAATCTATATAGCCACCGCTGGTCATCTTCAGCCCGTATTTGTAGTCCTTTGAATTATTATATTTTGGGTTTGAGCCTGAATAGTTGACAGTACCTGTATTAGATACAGAGGTAGTGAAAAAACGTGGTTTTGATTGTGTTTCTGCTTTGTTGTTGCCAAACGTAATCGTGTATGTAGCAGCCACTTCCTTCACCTTTACTGTTTTTGTCTTCTTCGGCCACTCTCCTTTCACGACTTCATCATCATTATAGTCGCCACAGTAGTCAGGCACAATGTCAATAATGTATTTCTGTTTGCCCAGGAAGAAGTTATAGCCGAGAATGTTGGTGCGCCAGTTCTTCTGCACAGGCACGTTTGAAACTTCAACTTTTTTCTCAAGAGGTTCGTTTTTGTCTACCACCGTTCCCTGAGCCGTAAAACTAACCTTATCAAGCACAGAGCCGTATTTTGCATTGGGATTCACCTCGCCAATGATATTAGTTGCCTCCGGCACCAGCACATAGCACATGGAGAGATATTTGAACTCCTCGGTGTCGGGGAGTTTCCCCTTTTCATAGGCAGCTTTCGTATCAGCTGCCTTGCGGTAGCTGTCAAACTCTTTCCATCCAACGTAGCCAGGATCAAACTTTCCGTCATTGTGAATATCAACCCTCAGGTATTCCTCAACCCCTTTGCCATCATCGTTTCCTTCACTGTCTTTTCCTGTGTATGGAGTAATTTGGGGGTTATCCCATTCAGTGTCTGCCACGTTGATAAAAGCGGGCAGGCGGTAATAGCTGAAAGTGGCATCGGTAGTCGCCTTTTCGCCCTCAGCAAGCTCATCCTGGCTGAGTGTCTTTCCATCCAAGACATTGTAATACTGAGCCACGCCCTTGAGCGTAATGGTCGACTTCGTATAGCTTACGGAGCTGGGCTTGAGATAGGCTGCGCCTTCGTAATCCCAGCCGGCAGTGCCAACATTGACCTGGGCGAGCGGGCGGCGGAGATAAACCTTGCCTTTATTCGCAGGCGTACCTTGAATAATCTCGGCAACAGCACAGAACGCATCGCGCTGCTCATCGTTGTTCCGCGCAGGAACAAGCACACTAACATCGTTGCCTTCTTCATTCTTGGTCATGTAGCTTACCTTTACCTTCTCCAAGTCCTTGGTGTCGTAGGCATCGGTCTGCCTGTTCTGCGCCCAGAATACCACCTTGTATTCCTTCTCTGCATCGACAGTGACCTGAACTGTAACAGAGTTTGTATAGCTGATGCCCTTGGCACTGACAGCAGTCTGCCCGTCGCCAAGGTCGTCAGCTGTAATACCATCAACCTGACTGTTTTTGAACGCCCGGTTAACCAACTCATATTTCCCCTCATCTATTTTCTCGTAAACAGCATAGATCAGCACGTCTATATATTGACCCGTGCTGATGGTCGAGTTACCCGTCTCTATGCCGCGCGTGGTGTTCGTCTGTGTCTGCGGCAGAACGGTAAGCGCTACGGTGCGAGTGCCGCTGCCTTGCGAAAGGTCGAGCATGGCATCGTTGGCGCAGGCTGTGGTCAGCAGAAGTGCCGAAGCCGCCAGCCAGCCGAATAGGTTATGTTTTCTGTTGTGTCTCATAATCATCTTGTTTTGTTTTTTACATCCTAATCTTCTTTATCGGAATCTTCAGTATCTCCTGACACTTTGTCTGACTGGTCGGGATTCTCTATCCAGCTGCCGCCCTGGTCTTCAGTAGTGTATTCACCATCGTAGATGGGGTCAAGATAGACATAAAGGCTGGGGCTTTGGAACACGGTAGAAGGATCGTCAGGGCCTATTGGGGGGTCAGGATTCTCAGGATCTTCATCACCAGGGGTGGGGTCTTTCATCCAACGAAGCCCGCCAAGAAGGTTGGTACGCCAGTTGCGGTGAACGGGCACCTGAGTAACAGAAATGGCCGGAAAGTCATCTTTTTCTGCATTTTCCTCGGCAGCAAACCCAAACGTGAGCTTGGGAAGAACATACGAAGTGTAAGTAGCCTCCTGGCTGCTTTCGGTCGAGCCTTCTGCCGCACCTGCTACGCCTCCTTTTTCAGACACAGTGGTGGCAGGCACCAGCACGTAGCACATGGAAAGGTACTTGAATGTCTCGGTGAGGAAATAACCTGCTTCGCCTTTTTTCTCCTCAGCAAGTAATGTCGGATAGTTGGTCTTGTAGCCCTTGATTACGCCATCGTTGTCAAGGTCAACGTAAAGGAACTCCTCACCAGAAGCATTATTATTGGCATCACTTCCGATAAGCTTATCCTCTTCCGTGGGAATACGATCAGCATCTGTCGTTCCTTTGTTGTTTATGAACGCCGGAAGAACGGCTCTGCTAAAAGGGAGTCCATCTTCGTTAATATCCGTATTGAGAAGGTTTTCTTCATCAATTTTGTCTTCAACCACATTGATATATTGGGCTACGCCCCAAAGGGTGATTCGGGAATAAGCTATATTCTTATGTTTTTCTTTAACCACATTTTTGTAGTCTGCGCCCGTTGTGCCCACATTGATTTGCGCCATGGGGCGGGTGAGTACCACTGTGCGCGAAGAGGTCGATGGGGTAACCGTGAACGTTTCTACCTTGCAGAACGCATCGCGCAGCTCATCGTTGTTCTCCGCGTTCTTGTAGATAACTTGGACTTTTTTAAGGTCGCCGGTGTTGAAAGCCGTTGTCTCACTGCTCTGCGCCCAGAAGGCAATGCGGTAGGTCTTGTTACGCATCAGGCGCAGGGTAATCTTCTTCGACAGGCCCTCGTTTAAAGTGCCACCAACATACTCAATCTTTTGACCTTCGTGGGTACTTCCCTCCCCCTCCAAAGCTTTGCAGTTTTTAAGACTTTCAGGAATCTCCGTACTGCCGTACTGGTCGAGCCGTTCATACTTCTCATTGTACACGGCATAGACGAGCATGTCGATTTTCGTACCCTTGCCGATAGTTGTCTGCCACTGGCCGGGGCCGCCGCCCTCAACCTCATTTGCGCGCGTCAGCGCCTGTGCGCCTTCCGCCGAGATGGTGAAGGTTACCTCCACCTCTTCGCTGTCCACTTCGGAACTGGCAATGCCTTCCAGCCCGAAATCATTGGTACATGCGGGTGTCAATAGGATTGCCATTGCCGTCATGCATCTGATTAGAAGCTTTCTTTTCATAATCTTTGACTTTTTTTATTGGTTTTCTTTCTTGTTTATTTTTGTTTCTATTGTTTAGTGCCACGTAATGTTATGGTCGCCATTGAATCCCGGGTCTATGCCTACGCCGCCGTTGCCCTCCATAGTGAGGAACGCACCGCGCAAGAGCGTGTGGTTGTCGCGCCGCATGGGAATGGTGAGCATCGAAGAGCCGGCCACGTGCGTACCGTCGAGGCGGTAGACGTCTACCTGCGCCTGAACGCCGCTCTCGGCTATGTTGTTGAGCATCACGTAGTCGAAGCCGAGTGAAGCCTCGCTCTCGCCGGTAACGGTCATGCGGGTCTCAAAGGCCACGCCCGTGGTGGCATTCTCCAGGCGGTCGTCTATGGCGCTGTAGGAGCTGGGATAGTACATGGGGAAGGATATCCGCACACGGTAGTCCGCAGCACTGGCGCGGGTCGGCAGCCGGCGCGCCACGGTCTCACGGTCGAGGAACTCGGAGAGGTCGGTGGTCACCAGTTCGAACTTGCCCATCGGGCGCGCCATGCGCACCACGTAGCGCCCGTTGACCTCGGTGTCGGCATCGATGCGTATGCGCCCGCAGAAGCCATCGCGGTAGTCGGTGCTGCCAGCATAGTTAGCGGGAACAATGCGTACCCGGCTGAAGTCTGAAGGGTCGTAGAAGGGGGCGGCCTCGGCGCTCTTGAGCAGCTGGCTCCAGACTATCACGTCATACGTGCCGCTCTCGGGGAATTCCAGCTCAAAGTCAGTATCGTAGCTGCCGTTGATTTCGCGGACAAAAGACTGCTCGACCACGCACTGCGAGGGAGCAGAAGAGGGGAACACCTTGGCATAGACCTGAATCTGGCCGGCAGGTACCATGCCCGTGTATTTATAAGATGTGCCGGGATAGTCTGGATAGAGGGAAAGTGTGGGGTCGGCTTCCTCGATTTTGCCCAGCACCGGGTCATAGCGATGCTCCCAGAGGTAGAAGTCAAGGGCATACTCCAGGCTCACGGGTATCGTGGTGGTGGGAATCGGGGGCTCAGGCGTGTCAGGCCCGGGGGGCACTGGCTGGTCGTGCAGCTCGGGCCATTGGTGGATATCACACCCTGTCAAGATGGGCAGGGCCATCAGCAGCGGAAGAATGGTCAGGAAAAGCCGTCTCATCTTGCACCTCCTTTCTTGATAGATGTCCGCTGAAGTTTCTTCAGGTCGAAGGAATAGCCCAACGTCACTGCGGCGTTGTCGAGCCCCCAGTATGTCTTTTTCCTACGCTCAATCCACTGGCCGTCTTTCACGTCCGGCGTGTTGTGGAACACGCTGTAGTCCAGGGGGTAGACTCCCGCCCCGAGTTCCAGCTCCATGCGCCAGCGCCTGTTCTTGCTGATGGGCTTGCGGTAGCCAAAGCCCAGGCCGCCGCCCAAGGCGGGCGTACGGCCGCGATAGTCCTGATAGCGGTAGAGGCCATCGAAGGCGTAGTTGTAATAGCACAGCTGGAAATGCGGGCCAACGAAGAAGCCATCATTATCAGCATGGCGAAACCAGTAGCGGATTTCGGGCTGAACGGTGAAGTTGCGGAACTTAATGGTAGACTTAAACCAGTCTATGGCACAATAAGAGACAGGCAGGGTAAACGACCAGTGCCGGGCCATGTCAATCTCAAGACCAAGATTGGCACTGAGCATGGCCAGAGCGACAAGATTGGTCTTGACATGGAAGCGGGGCAGCCAAACGTCAACCGTCGGCTCGGGTTCCGGCAGCGGCTGCAGCAGAATGGTGGGGGGGGTAAAGGCCATCTCCGCAGAGTCCACGGTTAAGGCTACGCCTTCTGGCAATATGCGCACAAAGGCAAACACCGCATCGCCGTAGCGAAGATCACGCAGAATGGGCGACTTGAGTGCCTCCCACGCCTTGCCACCGTGAAGTGCCTTCAGCTTCAACAGGCGTGCATCGATATGGCGGTTATTATAGAAAGGTACAAGGCTGGGCTCCTCATCGATAATGGCGAGAATCTCATCGCGGTAGTCCATGGCCGAAGCGGCCACGCTGGCCCTGAACTCATCCCACGGTATGGCCGTAGTATTGGCATGGATAATGCTGTCGGGAATGTTGATGTAGGAATGCACCATCTGCTTGAAGTTTCGCAGGCGGTTCTCACTCAGCCACACGTTGAACTCATAGGTACCGTCAGGCGAGGCCGTTCCGCGAAACTTGACATCAGTAATCTTCACGAGCTTGTCATCGCGAACTTCTCTCAGAAACTCCCGTATGTTGGTCATACGTGAGGCATTGTCTGTGAAAGAGGCATCAAGCTCTGGGGAATTGATGGCATACTTCAGCCGGAAACGGACCGTATCAGAAGCACCTTCTTTTTGGGCAACAGCCAAAAAGGTGGTCATCAGGCAGACAACCAACAACAGAAATCGCTTCAGCCTTTCCTTCCGCTTTCTATGCATCACTACATGACACCCGCAGAAACTAAGTAGCATTTATCATTAAAAAACTAAACTAATCGCCTGCAAAGATACATATTTTTTATAGAATGTGCAAAATATTTTCGCAAAAAGTAACAAAAAAATACAACTTAACCACGAAAAGACCACTATTTGACCACAAAAAGAGGGTACGTTTTCAGAGAAGAATCTAAATAATTGATAAAAAGTTTGGCAGTTTCGGGAAATAAGCGTACCTTTGCATACGCTTTTCCTGAGCCGCAATGGTGGAATTGGTAGACACGAGGGACTTAAAATCCCTTGACCAGTAATGGTTGTGCGGGTTCGAGTCCCGCTCGCGGCACTTCATTTCAAACAAAAACACTCTTAAAGATGCAGAAGAAAAGTTTCATCCTCCTGTCAGCCGCATCAGCTTTGCTCCTGACAACATCGTGTTCCAAGCTCGGCGCACTCTCTGCCGACAATTTCAACGTCGTGCCTAACCCGCTGGAGACTGAGGTCGGTCAGGTTCCCGCTACCATAAACGGAACATTTCCCGAGAAATACATGAAGAAGAAGGCTGTGGTGACCGTCATGCCCGAGTTGCGCTATGCTGATGGGCAGGTGGCCAAAGGCCAGAGCGCCACGTTCCAGGGCGAGAAGGTGCTGGGCAATGACCAGAGCATCTCCTACCAGCTGGGCGGTCGCTATACCATGAAGACCAACTTCGACTACCTGAACTGCAACAAGGCCGATATGTACCTGACTTTCGATGCCCGCATCGGCAAGAAGCAGGTAGAGGTGCCTGCCGTGAAGGTGGCCGAGGGCGTTATCGCCACATCAGAGCTGTATAAGAATACGCTGAAGACGGCACAGGCTGCCATCAGCCCCGATGCTTTCCAGCGCATCAACGCTCAGAAGCAAGAGGCCAGCATCAAGTTCCTTATCCAGCAGGCACAGCTGCGCAAGAGCGAGCTGAAGAACAACTCGGTACAGGAGTTCGTGCGCCTGTTGCAGCAAATCAGCAATGACCGCGAGGGGCTGAATCTGAAAGAGGTAGAAGTGTCGGCCTACGCATCGCCCGATGGCGGCTTCAAGCTGAACGACAAGCTGGCCAACCAGCGCCAGCAGGCTACGGAGAAGTATGTACAGGAGCAGCTGAAGAAGACCAACAACCTGAATGCACCTGTCGATGCCAAGTACACGGCACAGGACTGGGAGGGATTCCAGGAGCTGGTCAAGGCTTCGAACATCCAGGACAAAGATGTCATCATCCGCGTTCTCTCTATGTACAAGGACCCCGAGGAGCGTGAGCAGCAAATCAAGAACATCAGCAGCGCATTCCGCGAGCTGGCCGATGGCATTCTGCCGCAGCTGCGCCGCGCCCGCATGATTATCAACTACGAGACAATTGGCCGTGATGACCAGCAGATTCAGCAGCAGCTGAAGGCTGACCCCACGCAGCTGAGTGTCGAAGAGCTGCTCTATGCTGCCACACTGGTTGAGAGTGTCAACGCCAAGGAGGATATCTACAAGACCACTACTGAGGTCTATCCCAATGATGCCCGTGCCTACAACAACATTGCCACACTGGAGTATGCCAAGGGCAATCTCGATGCTGCCAAGAAGTACATTGAGCAGGCTCAGAAGCTGAACGGCAGTCTGCCAGAGGCTTACGCCAACCTGGGCATGATTGCCCTGCGCCAAGGTGACCTGTCGGCAGCCGAGAACTACATCTCGAAGGCCACGGGTGCCAACGGTCTGGCTGAGGTATTGGGCAACCTGCATCTTGCACAGGGCAAGTATGCACAGGCCGAGCAGGACTTTGAGAACGTCTACAGCAACAGCGCCGCGCTGGCACAGATTCTGAACAAGGACTATGCATCAGCTGCCGTTACGCTGAAGTATGTCAAGGATACAGATGCCACAACCGACTACCTGAAGGCCATTCTCGGCGCTCGCATGGGCAACACCAGCGAGGCTGCACAGGCACTGAAGGCTGCCGTGGCCAAGGATGCCAGTCTGGCTGGCTATGCTGCCAACGACATCGAGCTGCTGAAGGTTGAGAAATAAGGCGAAAAGACCATAACACGGGATGACGAGACTCGTCAGACTATTGCTGCCCGCCCTGATTGTAGCTTCCTGCGGAACACCCTCCAACCGTTTTAGGTTAGAAGGCAAGTTTCGGGGCTTCAATCAGGGCGAGCTTTTGCTCTACAGCACAGAAGGCGGCGGGCTGACCGGCATTGACACCATACAGGTACGCGAAGGGCGGTTCAGCTATGAGCGCCCGTGGCAGGACACGGTAACGCTGTCGCTGGTCTTCCCGAACTACTCTGAAGTGCCCATCTTTGCGCAACCCGGAACGGGGCTGACCATCACAGGCGATGCCTCGCACCTGAAGGAGACCGAGATAAGCGGCAGCAGTGACAATGAGGCCATGACCGCATTCCGCATCTCCACTAACGATATGACACCACCAGAGGCGCAAAAAGCGGCTGCCGACTACATCGGCAAGCACCCCGACTCGCGGGTGAGCCTCTATCTGCTAAACCGCTATTTCATCATGCAGCCTGATGCCGACTACAAGCAGGCAGCACAATTAGCAACCCTCATGCAGAAAGCTGCCCCCGCCAACAAACGGTTGGCAGCACTTTGTCAGCAGCTTCAGGCGCTGAAAACCATGCGCAAGGGCAGCAAGCTGCCACATTTCTCGGTGACCGACCATAAGGGCCGTCATGTCAGCAATGCCTCTATGAACGGCGACTTGAATGTCATCAGCGCATGGGCCTCATGGAGCTACGAATCCGTTAACCAGCAGCGGCAGCTTCAGTCGCTGAAACAGGTCTACGGCTCGCGGCTCTATCTGCTCAGTGTCTGTGTCGATGGTAATCCGCGCCTCTGCCAGCAGACCATTCAACGCGACTCGTTTGCCTGGCCCATTGTCAATGA
>JAFLSH010000053.1 GCA_022511055.1 Prevotella sp.
GGCGTGCTTGGTGCAGAGTTCATCTGGCAGGAAGACCTCAACAAAATCAATGGTCTGAACGCCCTGGTAAAGCAGTATCTTGACCTCATCCAGCAGAAAGGCATGCTTGAGGCCGTGAAGACCATTCTGTAAAAAAGAGGAATCTTGAGCGAATATATTGAGATAAAAGGGGCGCGCGTCAATAACCTGAAAAATATTGACGTGCGCATTCCCAGAAACAAGTTTGTAGTGATTGCCGGGGTCAGTGGCTCCGGCAAATCGTCTCTTGCCTTCGACACCCTGTATGCCGAAGGGCAGCGCCGCTATGTGGAGAGCCTGTCCAGCTACGCCCGACAATTCCTGGGGCGAATGAACAAGCCAGAATGTGACTTCATCCGCGGCATTCCGCCTGCCATAGCCATTGAGCAGAAAGTGATTTCGCACAACCCGCGAAGCACGGTTGGCACGTCTACGGAAATCTACGAATACCTGCGACTGCTCTATGCCCGCATAGGCCGCACCATCTCGCCCATCAGCAATCAGGAGGTGAAAAAGCACTCCACGGAAGACGTGGTGCAGCAGATGCTGCGCTATCAGAAGGGAACGAAGTTTGTGGTCATGGCGCCTATCCGGCCTGCCGAGGGGCGCACCATGGAGCAACAGCTGAAAGCATACATTCAGGAAGGCTACACCAGAGTGAGCATACCGCCGTTGCTGCAAAAGGAGGCTCCGGCGATTGGCGGCGACGGCTTTGTGAGGATAGACGAGCTGTTGGAGAATGCCCCCGCCAGCCTGTCGCAGCAGAAAGGCGAGCCAAGCCTCTATCTGGTCATCGACCGTCTGTCGGCCGATGACTCCAAAGACGTGATAGCCCGTCTGGTAGACTCTGCGGAAACTGCGTTCTACGAAGGACACGGCGAGTGCCGCCTGATGTTTCTGCCCTCCAACATCTGCTACGACTTCTCGCTGCGCTATGAGGCTGACGGTCTCACGTTTGAAGAGCCCAGCGACCAAATGTTCTCATTCAACTCGCCCGTTGGCGCCTGCCCGGAGTGTCAGGGTTTCGGCAATGTCATTGGCATCGACGAGCGGCTGGTCATTCCAAACACGACACTCTCGGTCTACGAAGGCTGTGTCGTGTGCTGGCATGGCGACAAAATGAAGGAATGGCAGCAATGGTTTATACGCCACGCCACCAAAGACGACTTCCCCATCTTTGAGCCGTACATGAACTTGACCCGCCAGCAAAAAGACTGGCTCTGGCACGGGCTGCCATCTGACCGAAAAGCAAAGGAGAAGCCTTGTATCGACCAGTTCTTTCAGATGCTGAAGGAGAATCAGTATAAGATTCAATACCGGGTCATGATGAGCAGATACCGCGGAAAAACGACCTGCCCCAAATGTCACGGCACCCGCCTGAAGCCCGAAGCCAACTACGTGAAAATTGACGGCTACAGCATTACCGACCTTGTGCAGATGCCTGTCAGCAGGCTGAAGGAGTGGTTTGACAACCTGCAGCTTTCGCAGCACGATGCAGAGGTGGGAAAGCGCCTGCTTACGGAAATCAAGAGCAGACTGCAATTCCTTACGGATGTGGGACTTAACTATCTGACTTTAAACCGTCTCTCGAACACGCTGTCGGGCGGCGAAAGTCAACGCATCAACCTATGCACATCGTTAGGCAGCTCGCTGGTCGGGTCGCTTTATATTCTTGACGAGCCGTCTATTGGACTTCACTCCAGAGACACCGACAGGCTCATTCACGTTCTGAAAGAATTGCAGGCTCTGGGAAATACGGTGGTGGTGGTGGAACACGATGAAGAAATCATGCGGGCTGCCAACTACCTGATTGATGTGGGGCCGGATGCTGGCAGGCTGGGCGGCGAAATCGTGTTTGAGGGCACTCCGGCGCAATTCCCCGCCGCAGAGGCTGACAGCCGAAGCCATACCATCAGGTATCTGACAGGAGAGGACAAGATAGCCGTGCCGACTTCACGCCGCCCCTGGAACCGGGCCATCACCATCAAGGGGGCGCGCATGAACAATCTCCGAGGCATCAATGTCACGATTCCCCTCAATGTGATAACCGCCGTAACAGGCGTTTCCGGGTCTGGCAAATCCAGTCTCATCAAGGGCATCTTCTACCCTGCCCTGAAGCGGCACATCGGCGAAGTGTGCGATGCCCCCGGCGAGTACTTAGGACTGGCTGGCGACACGGAGGCCATCAAGCATATTGAGTTTGTAGACCAGAAGCCCATCGGCAAGTCTACGCGTTCAAACCCAGCCACATACGTTAAGGCATACGATGCCATCAGAGACTTGTATGCCGACCAGCCGCTATCACAGCAGATGGGCTACACCTCACAGTACTTCTCATTCAATGCCGACGGAGGGCGCTGCGACGAGTGTAAGGGCACTGGTACTATCACGGTGGAAATGCAGTTCATGGCCGACCTGGTGTTAGAGTGCGAGACCTGCCACGGCCAGCGGTTTAAGCAAGACATTCTGGATGTCAGATTCCACGGAAAGAACATCAACGATGTGCTGAACATGACAATTTCAGAGGCCATTGAGTTTTTCGGCCAACATGGGCAGAAGCTCATTGTCAACCGCCTGAAGCCCTTGCAAGACGTAGGTTTGGGATACATCAAACTGGGGCAAAACTCCTCATCACTGTCGGGTGGCGAAAACCAGCGTGTCAAATTAGCCTATTTCATCGGGCAAGAGCGGCAGGAGCCATCAGTCTTTATCTTTGACGAGCCTACCACCGGCCTGCATTTCCACGACATACACCGGCTGTTGCTGTCGATGAACGCCCTTATTGAGCGCGGGCATACCATTGTTATTGTCGAACACAATCTGGATGTTATCAAGTGTGCTGACCATGTCATTGACTTAGGGCCGGAAGGCGGCGACCGTGGCGGCAACCTCATCTGCGCAGGCACACCAGAGGAAATTGCAGCATGTGAGGAAAGTATTACAGGACAGTATTTGAAAGAAAAATTAAAATAAATGTTAATAAAAAGAACAACTTTCGGTATTTTTTTGTAATTTTGCGGCGCTTTAAGGCTAAATTTTTATATAGAAAGTTGATTTTCAAGCAGTTAAAAACAAAATTAGGGTATTAAGATGCGACAACTAAAGATTCAAAAGAGTATCACTAATCGTTCCAGTGAGGCTTTGGATAAGTATCTGGTTGAAATAGGCCGGGCACCACTGATTAGCATTGACGAGGAGATTGAACTGGCACAGAAGATTCGCAAGGGAGGCCCCGAGGGCGAGCGTGCCAAGGACAAGCTGGTCACTGCCAACTTGCGTTTCGTGGTGTCGGTAGCCAAGCAATACCAGCACCAGGGACTGACCCTGACCGACCTTATCGACGAGGGGAACATTGGACTGATTAAGGCTGCACAGAAATTTGACGAGACCCGTGGATTCAAGTTCATCAGCTATGCTGTGTGGTGGATTCGCCAGTCTATTCTGCAGGCCATAGCCGAGCAGAGCCGTATTGTGCGCCTGCCGTTGAATCAAGTTGGCTCGCTCAACAAGATTAGCCACGAAATCAACAAGTTTGAGCAAGAACACCAGCGCCACCCTTCAGTGAGCGAGCTGGCGGAAATGACCCAGATTGACGAGGAGAAAATCGGGCAGTCTATGATGGCCGATGGGCATCATGTGTCTATCGATGCTCCCTTCCAGGACGGCGAGGACAACTGCATGCTTGACATCATGGCCTCTGGAGACGACTCCCGTACTGACCGGCAGGTCGACCATGAGTCTATGGCACAGGAACTTAACACTGTGCTGAAGAAAGTGTTGAACGACCGCGAGATTCAGATTGTCTGTCAGTGCTTTGGCATTGGCGGCCACGAGAAAGGACTTGAGGAAATCGGCGACCAGCTGGGGCTGACCCGCGAGCGTGTTCGCCAGATAAGGGAAAAGAGCATCGCCAAGCTGCGCGATTCCGGCAATGCAAAGATTCTGATGAAATATTTGGGCTAAAATTTTGCACCTTCAAGATTTATTTGTAATTTTGAAGGCGTGAAATGCAAATGGTTCATCTCACTGATACTGGGCATACTCACAAGTATGCCCAGTTTTGTTCATGCAAGGGTCATCAGGGTCGACTCGCTGCTGATGAACCGTGTGTACAACTATCAGCGCAACTACACGCACAACATGGGCGAAATGGCCTCGAATGTGTACACCAAGATGCGCTACGACATTGACAAGCGCAATGTTACGCTCTTTGCTATTCCGAACATGGAGTCACTGGCACAGGGAGAACGCCATTTCATTACGGAGAGCTACAACCGGCTGACGTTCCACAATGACGGGAGCTACGACCTTAAACGGCAGGTGCAGTTCAACACCATTCCCCACAACCAGCGCGCCATGCACCCCTTGCAGGAGTTCCTCTCTCCTACCCTCTATGACGTGTGCGTATTTCGCGACCACATCTTGTCGCCGTTCCACCGAAGCAACCGCTATGTCTACAAGTTCCACCTTCTGCTGCAAGGCGACGGCACGGCACTCATCAAGTTCTCGCCGAGGTCGGCCCGAAACACGCAGCTCATCACCGGCGAGGCTACCATCGATTGTAGCACGGGGCGTATCATCAAGGCGACATTCGAAGGCGAGTTTGACATGATACGCTTCAAGACAGAGACCCTTCAGGGCGAAGACGGGGCGCGCTCGCTGCTGCCCATTGCCTGCACGACTGATGCAGACTTCGTGTTCTCCGGCAATAAGATTCGCGCCAATTTCTTTGCCTACTACGACTGTGAGACCACGCTGCCAGACTCCGTCTACCGGCGCAACGACAGGGAGCTGATGGATGAGCTGCGCCCCATCAAACTTGACGAGGCCGATCAGCAAATCTACGATGACTACGACATCAAGCATCCCAAGAAACCCAAGCCTGAGCCTACCGACACCGTAGCTGCCCCAAAGCGCCCTGACTACATGAGGCTTATCTTCTGGGATTACATTGGCAGCAACCTCATCAGCCGTATCGGCGCAAAAGACGAAGACAACACCAGCTACATCTGGCTGATGCCTATCCTCAGCCCCCAGTACCTGAGCTACAGCCAGCGCCACGGAGTGGCATACAAGATGCGCATGAAAGCCAGATACAGCTTCAACCCGCGCCGCTACTTGGACTTCAACCCAACCTTGGGTTACAATTTCAAGCAGAAGCAGTTCTACTTCACCACTCCCCTGCGCTTTACCTACAATCCCAAGCGCGACGGATACATAGAGATAGTCTATGGCAACGGAAACCGTATTGGTAACTCCACGGTGTTAGACGAAATCAAACAGGAACACGAAGGCGACAGCATTCCACCAAACTTTGACGATTTGCGCCTTAACGAGTTCTATGACAACCATTTAAGCGTTACAAACAACATCTCTATTTTCAGCTGGATGGATGCCAAGGGCGGCTTTGTGGCTCACCGCCGAAAGGCCGCAAATCCAGAGGCCATGATTAGCATGGACAAGCCCGACATCTACCGAAGTTTTGCCCCTATGTTGTCGTTCACGCTCCGGCCGTGGCGCAAGGGGCCCATCATTACGTTAGACTACGAGCGGGGCATCAACGGGATTCTCAACTCCAACATGGACTACGAGCGCTGGGAGGCCGATGCCTCTACCAAGCAGCCGCTGCCAGCCATGCGCACACTCAGTCTGCGCCTGGGAGGCGGCGTTTACTCTCGCAGAGACGGCAACTATTTCATGGACTTCAGCAATTTCCGCGACAACAACCTGCCCGAAGGCTGGAACGATGAGTGGACCGGCCAGTTCCAACTGCTCGACCGGCGACTGTACAACGAGTCTATGTACTATGTTCGCGCCAATGCAACCTATGAGTCGCCCTTGCTGTTCACTTCGTTCATTCCGCTGCTCGGCCACTACATTGAGCGCGAGCGTATCTATGCCAGCTCACTGCTGATAGAGAAACGCAAGCCATACACTGAAATTGGCTATGGGTTTATGACCAGATTCACCTCCCTGGCACTCTTTGCCAGTTTCAATGGTTTCAGATATAACGAGATTGGTTGCAAATTTGAATTTGAGCTTTTCAGAAGATGGTAACACCATTAACAGTCTATAAAGCCAGCGCGGGAAGCGGCAAGACTTTCACACTGGCTACAGAGTATATCAAGTTAGTTGTGCGTAACCCGCAGGCGTATCGCAACATTCTGGCCGTTACCTTTACAAACAAGGCAACGGAGGAGATGAAAATGCGCATACTGAGCCAGCTGTACGGCATTTGGAAACAGCTGCCCGACTCAGGCAGCTACATGGCCAAAGTCTGTCAGGAGTTAGATGCTTCGCCTGAGTTTGTCAGCAAGCGGGCAGGCATGGCACTGACCCTGCTGCTCCATAACTACAGCTATTTCAGGATTATGACCATTGACACCTTCTTCCAGAGCATACTCCGAAACTTAGCGCGCGAACTGGACTTGACGGCCAACCTGCGTGTGAGCCTGAACGACACGCAAATAGAGGAAATGGCCGTAGACCAGATGATTGACGACCTTCAAACCACGGACATCACGCTGCAATGGATTATGAAGTACATTATGGAAAACATCAGCGATGACAAGTCATGGAACATCATTGGAGCCATCAAGCAATTCGGAGGTACTATCTTCAGAGACTACTACAAAAAGGAAAGCAAGCTGCTGAATGAGAAACTGGCCGAGAAAGGCTTCTTCGACCGCTACACCAAGAACCTGCGTGAGCTGCGGCAGGCAGCCAAGGAACGCATGCAGCACTTGGCAGACGACTTTTTCGACACGCTTGAAGCCGAGGGATTGGGCATTGAAGACCTGAGTTACGGCAAGACGGGCGTTGCCGCCTTCTTTCTGAAGATACGCGATGGCATTTTCGACGAAGGCATTGAGGGAAAGCGTGTTGCCGACTGTTTAGGCAATCCTGAGAAATGGTACAAGAAGACCCACCCCCGCAAGGAGCTGATTCACGCCCTTGCCGACGGTCAGTTAGGGCAGATACTGCGTACCGCCGTTGAAGAGCGCCCGCGCCAATGGCGCATCTACCAGTCAGCCAACCTGACGCTGCGCCACCTCAACCAGCTGCGCCTGCTCAGTACCATTGAGTCAAAAGTGCGGCAACTGAACGAAGAGGCCAACCGCTTCTTGCTGAGCGACACGCAGCAGCTGCTCCACACCCTCATTGGCGGCAGCGACTCGCCTTTCATCTTTGAGAAGACGGGAACGCAGCTGGACCATATTATGATAGACGAGTTTCAGGACACCTCTTCGGTGCAATGGCAGAACTTCAGCATACTGCTACGCGAAACCATGAGCCACCAGGATGCCGAGAATCTCATTGTTGGCGATGTGAAGCAGAGCATCTACCGCTGGCGGTCAGGAGACTGGCGGCTGATGAACGACATTGAGCAGCATTTTGCCAATGGCACCATCCGTGTCAGGACACTGGACACCAACTATAGGTCTGAGCCGAATATCATTGCGTTCAACAACGCATTTTTCCAGAAGGCTGTTGACTGGGAGTGCCAGCAACTGGACCAGTCGCCCGATGTGGAGCAGCTGCGCAAAGCCTACGCCGATGTTCAGCAGCATAGCAGACCGGGGCGCGAGGGCACAGGACTGGTGGAAATCAGGCTGCTGCCCTCTGACGACTATCAGCAGCAGGTTATTGCTGCCATGGGCGAGACCATCTCACGCCTTCTTGGCGCAGGCATCTCAGAAAGCCAGATAGCCATCCTTGTGCGCACCAACAACCTCATTCCCGTTATTGCCAACACGCTGATAGAACAGGTGCCGGGCATTAACATTGTCAGCGACGAAGCCTTTCGGATTGACTCCTCACTGCCCGTGATGCTGATTGTGCAGGCGCTCCGCTTCCTTGCCCAGCCAGACAACTTGCTGGCAAAGGCATTCATCATCAAGCATTTGGGAGCTATGCCCCAAGGACTTGACAACCGTGACGAGCTGCTCACCATGCCGCTTTACGAACTGGCGGAATGCCTGGCTGAAGTCTTGCAGCTCAGTCGGTACAACGGGCAGAGCGCCTATCTCTGCGCGTTTTTCGACCATCTTTCCGAGTTTATTGCCGACAACGGCTCTGACATTGAAGACTTTCTGAAAGAGTGGGATGAGACCATCTGTGCGAAAAACATTCAAAGCGATGAAGTCAACGGCATTCGGCTCATCAGCATCCACAAGTCCAAGGGCCTGGAGTTCGACAATGTCATCATTCCGTTCTGCGACTGGGCATTGGAGAAGCAGAGTGGAAACATTCTGTGGTGCCGCCCGACGGAAAGCCCGTACAACGAGCTGCCCTTAGTGCCAGTTGACTACAATCGGAACGGCATGGCAGGCACCATCTATGAAGCTGACTACCAACAGGAGCATTTCCAGAACGTAGTCGACAATCTCAACCTGCTCTACGTGGCCTTCACCCGCGCCAGCCACAATCTGTTCGTGATTGGCCGCCGCGGCACCAGCTCTTCGCGCTCGGCAGTCATTGAACAAGTGCTTCCGCAGCTGACTGACGGTGAGCTGACCGGGCTTCAGGACAGCAACTCTGCCTTATCGTTCCAGCTCGGCACACTCTACACGAAAACGGCCGCCAAGCACGACAAGGCAGCAACCCGCAACGTGTTTCTGAAGGAAGCAGAGAGCCAGCAGTCAGACTTTGTTTCGTTCAGGGCAAAGGCCGATTTCCGGCAGAGCAATCAGAGCCGCGACTTCATCGGGCAGCCCGACGAGCCTGCCGAGCAGCCTGATGCGGGCAGCTACATTCAGTTGGGCAGCTTGCTGCACAAGGTCTTTTCAACCATTCGCACCACAGCCGACATAGACGGTGCCCTTCAGCAGCTGCACCTCGATGGCATACTTCCCAGCAAGGGCATCAGTGCGGAACAGCTGACAGACATGCTCAAGAAAAGACTTGAACAGCCGAAAGTAAAAGACTGGTTTTCTGACCGTTGGAAACATTTCAACGAGTGCAGCATTCTCACCGTAGAAGACGGAAAGGTCATTGAACGGCGGCCCGACCGCGTTATGACTGACGGCCGCCAGTGGCTGATAGTTGATTTCAAGTTCGGCCAGCCCAAGAGCGAACACCACGACCAGGTCAGGCAGTACATCAGCCTGCTCCGGCAGATGGGGCATGAGCCTGTGTCTGGCTTTCTGTGGTATGTGTATAGTAACAAAATCATTGACGTACAACCATGACGACATTCTTAGAGCGCGTAGCGCAAGACATCATCTGCAAGTTCGGCACTGACTTGTCGCGCACGGTAGTGGTATTTCCCAACAAGCGCGCCTCCCTGTTCCTGAACGATGCCCTTGCCCGCCAGGCCGACATGCCCCTGTGGGCACCCGGCTATATCACCATCAGCGAACTGTTCCGGCAGCAGTCTGACTTGCAGATTGCCGACCCCATCAAGCTGGTCTGCGAACTCTACCGTGTCTACACCGACATCACCGGCTTTGAGGAAACGCTCGACCACTTCTACGGCTGGGGCGAGCTGCTGCTTTCCGATTTCGATGACGTTGACAAGAATATGGCACCCGCCCAAAAGGTCTTTGCCAACCTAAGGGATATACACGAACTCGACACGGTCAGCTATCTCAGTGATGAGCAGCGGGAGATGCTCAAGAAGTTCTTCTCATGCTTCACCGACGACCACGACAGTCTGCTCAAAGAGCGCTTTCTGCGGCTATGGACCAACATGAGCAGCATCTACGAGCATTTCAGGCAGCGGCTCATCAGCCAGGGGCTGGCCTACGAAGGTCTGTTGTACCGCCAGGTCATAGACGGCATGGAGGCTTCCGAAGCCATTGATGCCATCTCCACGCCACAGCCCGGCGGCCGCCCTACCCCTGCCCGTTTTCCCGCCGACCGCTACATCTTTGTCGGCTTCAACCTGCTGCACCAGGTGGAGAAAAGGCTCTTCACTGCATTGCAGCAACAGGGAAAGGCTGTCTTCTACTGGGATTTCGACCAATACTACCTTCGCCACGAGGCTGGCCATTTCATTCATCAGCACTTGGAGCGGTTTCCCAACGAGCTGCCCCCAGACGATGCCATCTACCACGGCTTTTCCCGGCCAAAAGACCTGACGTTTGTGTCGGCTACGACCGAGGATGCCCAGGCGCGATACCTTAGCCGCTGGATAACGGCCGAGCGCGCTGCCGACGGCCGCCGGACAGCCGTTGTGCTGTGCAACGAGGGGCTGCTGCAAACCGTGGTACACTGCCTGCCCGAATCCGTGTCGAGTGTCAACATTACCACGGGCTATCCGCTACAGCAGACTCCCATCTGCTCGTTCCTTGTCAAGCTGTTCAACCTTGCGACCAAAGGCTACGACAAGCAGCGCCAGCGCTACCGCTTCCACCAAGTCAGCGCAGTCAGGCGCCACCCCTACGCCCGCTATATTGACGACAGCCTGCTGCTGGTGCAGCCAACAGGCGGAAACGCCCAGCTGTTGCAGTGGCTGACCGACATTGTAACGTGTCTGGCCAAGTCGGCAGACTTCAAGGCGGCGAACACCCGCTCGGGCAACGCGCCGTTCACCGACGAATCCTTTTTCCGCGCCTACACACTGCTAAACCGCCTGAACAGCTTGGTACAGGAAGGCGACTTGGAGGTGGATGCCACGACACTGCAACGGCTGTTGCAGCAGTTGCTGCAGCAGGCCACCATACCCTTCCACGGCGAGCCGGCCGAAGGGCTGCAAGTGATGGGGGTGTTAGAGACCCGAAACATCGACTTCAGCCACGTTATCCTGTTGTCTTGCAACGAGGGCTACATGCCACGCGGAGTCAGCGACACGTCTTTCATTCCCTACTCCATCAGGCGCGCCTTCGGACTGACTACCATCGAGCATAAGGTGGCAATCTATGCCTATTACTTCCACCGTCTCCTGTCCCGGGCTGACGATGTGACACTGGTCTACAATACTGCCCCGGCCCAGGGCAAAAGCGGCGAAATGTCGCGCTTCATGCTGCAACTGCTGGCCGAGAGCCCCCACCCCATCAGGCATCTCTCGCTCAAGGCAGGCCAGCATACCGATATGCCTGCCACCAGCACCTTCGAGAAAGACAGCCGCACCATGGAAAAGCTGCGCCGCCGATTCCTGATTGCCGAGGGAACGCTCCCGACACGGCCGCTACTCACGCCAACGGCCATCAACCACTACATGCGCTGCCCGCTGCAATTCTACTACTGCTACGTGGAAGGACTGCGCGAGCCGGAACAGCCTGACGATGAGCAGATTGACAACCGCATCTTCGGCAACATCTTCCACACGGCAGCCCAGCTGCTCTATCAGACCATTACGGCACAAGACCGGCGCATCACCAACGACAGACTTGAGCAGACCCTGCGCCACCCGGCAGACATAGAGCGGGCCGTTGATGCTGCCATCAAGCAAGAACTGAATAACGTCAAGGAGCTGACGGAGCTGAACGGCTTGCAAATCATTAGCCGCGAGGTGATTATCCACTACCTCCGGCTGCTGCTGAAGCAGGACCAAAAGCTCGCCCCTTTCACCATCATTCAGCTGGAGGCCGATGTTCAGAAAACCATGCCGCTGCCAGCCCTTGGCGGCAACACGACCATCGGCGGCCGTATTGACCGGCTCGACCTCATCACGACACCCGATGGCCGCCAGCAAATTCGTGTCATAGACTACAAGACAAGCTCCAAGCTGACGCGCTCGCTGGCTCATGTCGATGCCATCTTCGACCCCAGGCAGCTGAGCAACCATTCTGACTATTTCCTTCAGACTTTGCTCTATGCCCGCATTGTCAAGCAGCAGCTCACTGACCCCACCACCGACGTAGCTCCCGCCTTGCTGTTCATTCAGCACACGGCCACACAGGACTCTCCCATCCTGTGCTTCGACAAAGTTCCCATCAACGATGTGGCTACGCCCGACGGTGACCGTTTTGAAGAACTGCTGAATGCGAAAATCAACGAGATTTTCTCGCCAGACCTCCCGTTTGTGCCCACTGACGACACCAAGCAATGCGAAACCTGCCCCTACCGGCTTCTCTGCAACAAGCTGTCTGCTCCCGCGCGCTCGCGCGTATAGTACTCATACTTACTTTTCGCCCTGCACCCTCAACACCCACAACACCCAAACGGGGTGTCGGGGGTGTTGGGGGTGCAGGGTGGTTAGCTTGTTTCCCTACTATATATGCGAATTTTTATTTCAGGAGTTAAGGAGTTAAAGAAGTTAGAGGAGTTAAGCCAAATGTTCGGTCTGCCCGGTAATCGTTCAACCGAATTAAGAAATTGACTGAACAATGGCGAAAACTCCATGACTATTTTCCAAAACTCACGGAGTATTTTCTAAAACTCACGGAGTAATTTTCAAAACTCACGGAGTTTTTGCCAATACTCCATGAGTTTTTTCTACAAATTACCCCATATTACCCATCATATTCACTCGTTCTTGCCACACCTTCCATGTTTCTCTCGGATGCGACAACTGTTTCCGCGCAACGCCGTTCTGCAAAATTCATCATTCAGCAGAACGGCGATTACAAGACAGGTCTGCCTATCACATTATCATGATAATAATTATGAGAATTGCGATACTATATTATTAGGGGAGCGAGAACTCCCCTATTTCTTGAATATAGTGACCATCAGTCGTAGCTCCTATCCCTATTCGCTATGTCTCCTATATTCGCTTGCAAATATACAAATAAATATCTCATCATAATTTTTTAACTGAAATTGTATTTATTAGTATAAATAAAGCCTTTCCAAAACTCAGCCATGAGTTATTGGAAAGGCTTTTTCTTAGAAATGCACTTCCGCTATAGGGAAGTAAAGACTACTTCAGCAGCTCGGCCATTTTGTTGTAGAGGTCTTCGCCG
>JAFLSH010000054.1 GCA_022511055.1 Prevotella sp.
CCATGATTTTCGACAAAAAAGCGGCACTTTAGGAAAATTACTCCGTGAGTTTCGGGCAAAACTCACGGAGTAATTTCCAAAACTCCCATACTATTTTCAAATAGTCATGGAGTTTCGCCGAAATTCAGCCGAAAAGCATTTGGCTTAACTCCTTTTAACTTCTATAACTCCTTAACTCCTAAAAACTCTCGCGTATATATAGTAGTCATACAGGCTGAATACCCCACACCCTCAACACCCCCGACACCCAACACTCGTAAGTACCTGATTTTCAATATATATTTGTGATAACTTTGGGTGTTAGGTATCAATTTGCCCTACACCCTACCCTACACCCAGGGTGCAGACTGGGGTGTGGGGTAGATTTCATACCCAACACCCAAGACATCCGAAAATACCCATTGATAATCAGACGTTTACAAGCATTGGGTGTCGGGGGTGTTGAGGGTGCAGGCCATCCAGTTTGTATGACTACTATATATACGCATACACACGTGTGCGCACATGAGGAGGGTCAGCGCTGGTCAGCCCCCCACAACATCTTGTCGCGCAGGGTGTCGAAATAGTGCTGGTCGGGGCGCTTCAGCACCTTGATGGTGTAAGGCGCGCGGCGCAGGGTCAGCCTCGTACCCTCGCGGCACTTCTCGGAGCGGCCGTCTATGGCAACCAGGAAGTTGTGGCTGCGGCTCTCGACCTCCAGCTCGATGACCGAGGAGTCTGCCAGCACGATAGGCCGCACGTTGAGCGAGTGGGGAGCTACCGCCGTCATGGAGAACACGTTGGTGCCGGGCACAATGATGGGGCCGCCGTTGGAGAGCGAGTAGGCCGTCGAGCCCGTCGGGGTCGAGACCACCAGACCGTCGGCCTGATAGGTGTTCAGGTACTGCCCGTCAACGCTGACACGGATGCTAATCATCGAGGCCGTGTCGCGCTTGAGTATGGCCACGTCGTTCAGCGCGCAGTTGAACGCCTCGAAATGGTCGCCGCCGCTGGTCTGCACCTGAATGAGCGCGCGGTCGTCGACCACGTAGTCGCCCCGCACGATAGCCGTCAGATAGCCCTCGATGTCGTCGGGGCTGACATTCGACAGAAAGCCCAGCCGCCCCATGTTGATGCCAATGATGGGCACGCCCTTCTCGCGCACACGGCTGGCCGCCTTGAGAAACGTGCCGTCGCCGCCCATCGAGATGACAAAGTCGGCATCGAATGACTGGCCGACAAACGTGCCCGTGGCGCGCACGTCGAGATGCTGCGTGTCCTTCAGGAAATAGTAGTACTCCATGTCGACATAGAGTTCGGCACCGCAGTCGCTGAGGCAGGCCAGCACCTTCTGGATGCTGGCCGACTTCCTGGCCTGATAGATATTGCCGAAAAGGGCAAACTTTGGCTTGCGTTCTGACATTTTTTCCGTTGTTATGCGGTTATTTGGCAAACATTTCGTATATTTGCAGCTGCAAAATTACTTATTTTCCACGAAACAAAGAAAAGATTATGGCAAAAGTTTATGTATTTCTGGCAGATGGCTTCGAAGATGTCGAGGCGCTGATACCCATTGATGTGCTGCGCCGGGGAGGCGTGGAAGTGTCAACCGTCAGCATCACGGAGATGCCGCTGGTGCGGTCGGCACACGGTGTGACCATCGAGGCCGACCTGCTGTTCGACCAGTGCGACTTCGCTGATGCCGACCTGCTGATGCTGCCCGGCGGCATGCCCGGCGCGGCCAACCTGGCGGCGCACGAGGGCGTGTGCGCAGCCGTCAGCAGCCAGGCTGCCGCCGGCCGCAAGGTGAGCGCCATCTGCGCTGCGCCGGCCGTGGTGCTGGCACCGCTGGGGCTGCTCGACGGCAAGCGCGCCACCTGCTACCCCGGCTTCGAGCAGGCACTGGCCAAGGCCCACTACACGGCCGAGCTGGTCACCGTCGATGGCAACATCACCACCGCCGAAGGCCCGGCAGCCGCCTTCCCCTACGCCTACGAGCTGCTCGGCCAGCTGGTCGACCGGCAGACTGCCGACCAGGTGGCCGAGGGCATGCGCTACAAACACCTGATGGGCAAGTAGGGCATGGACTACATCATCATCGTAGCAGGCGGCAAGGGGCTGCGCATGGGCACAGACACGCCCAAGCAGTTTCTGCCCATCGGCGGCAGGCCCGTGCTGATGCGCACCATCGAGCGCTTCAGGCAGTACTCGCCTGCGCTGCAGATTATCCTCGTGCTGCCCAAGGCGCAGCAGGCATACTGGCGGCAGCTCTGCCGGGAACACGGCTTCCCGCTCCCGCAACAGGGGGCGGGCGAAGGCGGCTACTGGCTGGCCGACGGCGGCGAGACCCGCTTCCACAGCGTGCAGCACGGACTGGCACTGATACCCGACAGCGCCGAAGGCGTGGTCGGGGTGCATGACGGTGTGCGGCCGTTCCCGTCGGTCGAGGTCATCGGCCGGTGCTACGAAACGGCGCGGCAGGCCGGCGCGGTCATCCCCGTCACGCCCGTGGTGGAGACCCTGCGCCACACGGCCGAAGGCACGGTGCCGCGGGGCGACTACAGGCTGGTGCAGACCCCGCAGACATTCGACATCCAGCTGCTGAAGGCGGCCAACCGCCAGCCCTACAACGAAGGATTCACCGATGATGCCTCGGTGGTGGAAGCCTACGGCCACCCCATCACGCTGGTAGACGGAAATCGCGAGAACATCAAAATCACCACCCCATACGACTTGCTGATAGCCGAGGCCGTCATAGGCAGCGGCGGATAGCCAAGCCACGCAACGCAATCCCCAGAAAAAGCCCGCCATGCCCTCACTGCTGTCACAGGATATCATGTACTTGCCCGGCGTAGGCCCCAACCGCAAGAAGATGCTGAGCCAGGAACTCGGCATCGAGACCTATGGCGACCTGCTGGAGTACTACCCCTACAAGCACGTCGACCGCTCGAAGGTCTACACCGTCCGCGAACTGACGGGAGACATGCCCTTCGTGCAGGTCGTCGGCCGCATACTGAGCTTCGAGACCTTCAGCATGGGGCCGCGGAAGGAGCGCGTGGTGGCACACTTCTCGGATGGTACGGGCATCATGGACTTGGTGTGGTTTAACGGCAGCAAGTATGCCAAGCAGACCTACCAGATAGGCAAGGACTACCTGGTGTTCGGGCGGCCCTCGGTGTTCAACAACCGCATACAGGTGCAGCACCCTGACATGGATGCCGTGCCCACCCCCGCACAGGGGGGCGAAGAGGCCGGGGGCGGGCTGCACATGGGCATGCAGCCCTACTACGGCACCACCGAGAAGATGAAGAAGGCGGGGCTGAACTCGCGCGCCGTTGAACGGCTGATGAAAACGCTGATAGACAAGCTGAAAGAGCCGATAGCAGAGACCATTCCGGGCTTCATCACCGGCGCGCTGCACCTCATGGAGCGCAACGAGGCGCTGCGCGCCATACACTTCCCCGAGTCGGCGCGGCAGCTGGAGCGGGCGCGGGTGCGGCTGAAGTTCGAAGAGCTGTTCTTCGTGCAGCTCAACATACTGAGATATGCCAGCGACCAGCGCCGCAAGTATCGCGGCTACGTGTTCGCCCACGTGGGCGAGATTTTCAACACGTTCTACAACCAGTACCTGCCCTTCCCGCTGACCGAGGCGCAGAAGCGCGTCATCCGCGAGATTCGCAAGGACATGGGGTCGGGGCGGCAGATGAACAGGCTGTTGCAGGGAGATGTGGGCAGCGGCAAGACGCTCGTGGCACTGATGTCCATGCTCATCGCACTCGACAACGGCTACCAGGCTTGCATCATGGCACCCACGGAGATACTGGCCGAGCAGCACCTGCAGACCATCATGGCGTTCCTGAAGGATATGCCTGTGCGCGTGGCCCTGCTCACGGGCATCGTCAAGGGGCGCCGCCGCAAAGAGGTGCTTGAGGGGCTGCTCGACGGCACGATTCACATTCTCGTGGGTACGCATGCCGTCATCGAAGACACCGTGCAGTTTGCCCGGCTGGGCATGGTGGTGGTCGATGAGCAGCACCGCTTCGGCGTGGCGCAGCGCGCCAAGCTCTGGGGAAAGGGCGCACCGCTCAACACGCCCGAAGGGCAGCTGCGGGGAGCGCCCCACGTACTGGTCATGACTGCCACGCCCATTCCCCGCACGCTGGCCATGACCCTCTACGGCGACCTCGATGTGAGTGTCATCGATGAGCTGCCGCCGGGGCGCAAGCCCGTGGTCACGCGCCACTTCTTCGACTCGCGCATGACTACGCTCTATGATGGCATGCGGCAGCAGATTCGGCAGGGAAGGCAGATTTACGTGGTCTTCCCCCTGATAGAAGAGAGCGAGAAGACCGACCTGAAGAATCTGGAACAGGGCTTTGAAGTGCTGTGCGAAGCCTTCCCGGAGTTCCGCATCAGCAAGGTACACGGCAAGATGAAGCCGGCCGACAAGGAAGCAGAGATGCAGCGGTTTGTCAGCGGCGAGACCCAGATGCTCGTGGCCACCACGGTCATAGAGGTGGGCGTGAACGTGCCCAATGCCTCGGTCATGGTCATACTTGATGCCCAGCGCTTCGGCCTCAGCCAGCTGCACCAGCTGCGGGGGCGCGTGGGGCGCGGCGCTGACCAGTCGTACTGCCTGCTGGTCACGCCCTACAAGCTGTCAGAGGACACGCGCAAGCGCATCGACATCATGTGCGACACCAATGATGGCTTCCGCATAGCCGAAGCCGACCTGAAGCTGCGCGGGCCGGGCGACCTGGAAGGTACGCAGCAGAGCGGCATGGCGTTTGACCTGAGAATTGCCGACATTGCCCGCGATGGGCAGCTGGTGCAGATGGCGCGCGATGAGGCGCAGCGCATCATTGATGAAGACCCCACCTGCACCGCCGAGAAATACCAGATGCTCTGGGAGCGGCTGCAACAGCTCCGCCGCACCAGCATCAACTGGGGCGCCATTTCCTGACAGGCAGGTTTGCTCTGTGATACAATTCGTTTTCAAATTGTATCATGCTACGGAGATTATGCGCGTTATGTTTGGAGATTTGTCATTTTATTTGTATATTTGCAGCATAATAATACTTAAAGAACATGAAAAGACAGAATCAGTGGTTTGTTTTAGCTGCCCTGTTGCTGACAGGCATCGCTACGGGATGGGCACAGTCAAAGAAGAACGTGCCTTTAGTGTATCAAGTCGAGAATACAGGCGCGAAGTTCGCCGCGCCAGAGATGCCCGGCATTGACGGGTTGAAAGAGATAAGGGAGCTGCCGGACCCGTTCCTTTTTGCCGATGGCAAGAAGCGGGTGAAAAGCCTGAAGGACTGGAGCAGGCGGCGCTCGGAAATATCGCACCAGATACAGCACTACGGCATCGGCACGAAACCTGCCGTAGACAAGAGCCAGGTGAAGGCACGGATGCAGGGCGACACGCTGGTGGTAGACGTAACCGTGGGCGATGAGACACTGACACTGACCTCTGTCATCAGGTATCCCAAGACTGGCACTGCCCCCTACCCTGTCATGATTGGCACAAGCATGATTTCGCTGCCGCGCGACCTGTTTGAAGACCGCCCCATTGCGCTGATGACCTTCCACGAGAAGCAGGTGAACGACTACGGCCAGTTCGGCAAGCACCACGAGCGCGGCGAGCATCCCTTCGACCGCCTCTACCCGGACCTGACGGAGAACGGTGCCTACAGCGAGTGGGCATGGGGATTCAGCAGGCTGATTGACGGTCTGCAGCAGCTGGGGCCTGAGGTGACAAAGATTGACACCGAGCATATCGGCGTGACTGGCTGTTCCTACGCGGGCAAGATGGCACTCTACTGCGGCGCCTTCGACGAGCGCGTGGCGCTGACCATCGCCCAGGAGCCCGGCGGCGGCGGTGCGGCGGCATGGCGCATCTCGCACACCATGGAAGAAGTGGAAGACTTAGACCGTACTGACTACCACTGGTTCCGTGAGTCACAGAAAGCCATGTTCGGCGGTGACAACGTCTATCGGCTGCCATACGACCAGCACGAACTCTGCGCCATGGTCTGCCCCAGGGCGCTGCTGTTGCTGGGTAACCCGGACTTCAAGTGGCTGGCCGACAAGTCGATGCTGGAATCGGCCAAGGCGGCGCGCACGGTGTGGGGGCAGTTCGGCATAGCCGACCGCATGGGCTATTCCATCCTCGGCGGCCACGGCCACTGCCAGCTGCCGAAGGAGCAATACCCTGAGGTAGAGCGGTTTATCGACCGTTTCCTGCTGGGTAAGGATTGCGATACCAACTTCACTTTCGCCAAGTTCCAGGACTGACCCGGAGCAGCCTTTCGGGCAGCCAAAAACTGCCTTCAATCCGTCTTTGCCATGGCACGAAGCGTGGCAAAGACTTGATATGTGATATTTTAACATTTGAAAAAATGAAAAATTGGCCGGAAAATAATGGCAATATCACGCTTTTTTTGTAAATTTGCAACCTATTTTTTCTAAATTATAACGTTATAACGAAATATATGGCAGAACTAAAGAAAATGAAGACCGCCCTGGTGTCGGTCTTTCACAAAGATGGTCTCGAAGAGTTGTTGAAAAAACTCAACGAAGAAGGTGTGAAGTTCCTCTCGACAGGCGGAACGCAGAGTTTTATTGAGTCGCTGGGCTACGAATGCCAGAAGGTGGAAGACGTAACGACCTACCCTTCCATTCTGGGCGGCCGCGTGAAGACCCTGCACCCGAAGGTGTTCGGAGGCATACTTGGCCGCCGCGACAATGAGGGCGACCGCGAGCAGATGGCCAAATATGAGATTCCAGAGATTGACCTGGTCATTGTAGACCTGTACCCCTTTGAGCAGACCGTGGCCAGCGGCGCCTCAGATGCCGATATTATTGAGAAGATTGACATCGGCGGCATCTCGCTCATCCGTGCCGGTGCCAAGAACTTCAAGGATGTGGTCATTGTACCTTCAAAGGCCGAGTACGCCATGCTGCTCGACCTGCTGAACAAGCAGGGTGCTGCCACTACCATGGAGCAGCGCAAGCAGTTTGCCGAGCGCGCCTTCGGTGTCAGCTCGCACTACGACACAGCCATCCACGAGTGGTTTGCAAAGTAAAAGATACAACAAGTTTAAAAGACAAATAACAGATTGAAATGGGATTCTTCAGTTTTGTCCAGGAGATTGCAATGGACCTGGGTACAGCCAACACAATCATTATCAGTGATGACAAGATTGTTGTAGACGAGCCTTCCGTGGTGGCGCTCGACCGCCGCACTGACAAGATGATTGCCGTGGGCGAGAAGGCCAAGATGATGTACGAAAAGACACACGACAACATTCGCACCATCCGCCCGCTGCGCGATGGCGTGATTGCCGACTTCTCTGCCTGCGAGCAGATGATGCGCGGACTCATCAAGATGGTCCACTCAGGCTCGCGCCTGTTCTCGCCATCGCTGCGCATGGTCATCGGCGTGCCTTCAGGCTCTACGGAAGTGGAGCTTCGCGCGGTGCGCGACTCTGCCGAGCATGCCGACGGGCGTGATGTGTACTTGATATTCGAGCCCATGGCGGCTGCCATTGGCATCGGCATTGATGTGGAAGCCCCAGAGGGCAACATGATTGTCGACATTGGCGGCGGCACTACCGAGATTGCCGTGATTTCGCTCGGCGGCATTGTGGCCAACAACTCCATCAAGGTGGCCGGCGATGACTTGACCGCCGACATTCAGGAATACATGTCGCGCCAGCACAACGTGAAGGTGTCAGAGCGCATGGCCGAGCGCGTGAAAATCAACGTTGGCTCTGCCCTGACCGACCTGGGCGATGAAGCGCCTGAGGACTACATTGTACACGGGCCAAACCGCATCACCGCACTGCCCATGGAAGTGCCGGTCTGCTACCAGGAGATTGCCCACTGCCTTGACAAGACCGTAGCCCGCATCGAGACGGCCGTACTGTCAGCCCTGGAGAACACGCCGCCCGAACTGTATGCCGACATTGTGAAGAACGGCATCTACCTGACCGGCGGCGGCGGTCTGCTGCGCGGACTTGACAGACGACTGACCGACAAAATCAACATTCCGTTCATTGTGGCCGAAGACCCGCTCCACTGCGTGGCCCGCGGCGCAGGCATTGCCCTGAAGAATGTTGACCGCTACTCGTTCCTGATGCGGTAAGTGACCCATGAGGAACCTGCTGACATTCATTGTACAGTATTACCACTGGTTTCTCTTCGTTCTGCTCGAAGTCATCAGTGGGGTGTTGTTGTTCCGCTACAACAACTACCAGAACAGTGCATGGCTGACCTCAGCCAACTATGTCGCAGGCACCGTCTATCGGGCCGATGCCAACGTGCGCTCCTTCTTCTCGCTGCGGCGGGTCAACGAGGAGCTGACCGTGCGCAACTTCTACCTGGAGCGGCAGGTCGACCAGCTGCGCCGGCTCTATGCCGATGCCACCAAGGACACCAACGTGCTGGAGCGGCAGGAACTGGAGTTCCTCAGCCGCTACAGCCTGATACCGGCGAAGGTGGTTTCCAACTCCGTTCACAAGGCTGACAACCTGATAACGATTGACAAGGGCCGCGCCGACGGGGTTGAGACCGACATGGGCGTGGTCTGCGGCAATGGCGTGGTGGGCGTGGTCTACCTGACTTCCGAACACTACTCCGTTGTCATTCCCGTGCTGAACGCCTCTTCTTCGCGCATCAGCTGCGCCATTCGCGGGCGCGGCTATTTCGGCTATCTGTGCTGGTACGGCGGCGACCCTGCCGTGGCCTACGTTGAGGACATTCCCCGCCACGCGCGCTTCAAGCGCGGCGAGTGGGTTGAGACCAGCGGCTACAGCAGCATCTTTCCCCACGGCGTGCTGATTGGCCAGATAGAGAAAATCTACAACTCCAGCGATGGCCTTTCCTACAAGCTCATGGTCAGGCTCTCCACCGATTTCGGCAACCTGCGCGATGTCTGTGTCATCAGCGACAAGACACTCGGCGAGCAACGCCAGCTGATGCAAGAGATGAACAGCCCCGCGGCAGCCAGCGGCTCTGCGGCAAAGAAGGCTAAACAGAATTAGAGCGAGAGAGACATGACCATAGATACCCTGAAACGAGCCGCGATGCTCATCTTACTCTGTCTGGCTCAGGCGTTGGTGTTCAACCACATACACCTGTTCGACTGCGCCACGCCCCTGCTGTATGTCTATTTCGCCCTGGTCTTGCCCCGCAACTACCCCAAGTGGGCCGCCCTGCTCTGGTGCTTCGCCCTGGGCCTGGCGGTCGACGTGTTTTCCAACACGCCGGGTCTGGCGGCCGGCTCCATGACACTGATAGCCATGCTGCAGCCCTACCTGCTGGAACTCTTTGTGCCCCGCGATGCCGTTGAGAACCTGAAGTGTTCGGCCCGCACGCTGGGCGCCGGCAAGTTCTTCGCGCTGGCCTTCATGCTGACCCTGGTCTACTGCCTGGTCTACTTCTCGCTCGAACTGTTCAGTTTCTTCGACTGGAAGCAGCTGCTCATGAACATCGGGGGCAGCCTTGTGATAACACTGATTCTGATGATGACCTTAGATAGTGTTCGCCAGCCGTGAGAGACTATGAATTGGAAAACAGGCGCTATGTGATTGGTGGTGTGGCGGTGCTGATAGTCATTGTCTACATCATTCGCCTCTTCATGCTGCAGATTACCAGTGACGACTACAAGAAGAGCGCCGACTCCAATGCCTTCCTGAAAAAGATAGAATACCCCTCGCGCGGCATTATCACCGACCGCAACGGCCAGCTGCTGGTGTTCAACCAGCCCGCCTACGACATCATGGTGGTCATGAACGAGGCCAAGGGCCGGCTCGACACCCTGGAGTTCTGCCAGACACTGGGCATCACCCGCGAGGAGTTCGAGCGGCGCATGAACACCATGCAGGACCGCAGCAAAAACCCCGGCTACTCGCGCTTCACGCAGCAGCTCTTCATGTCACAGCTCAGCGACAAGGACTTCAGCGTGTTTCAGGAGAAGATGTTCCGCTTCCCGGGCTTCTACGTTCAGCGCCGCACGGTCAGGCAATACCAGTATCCCTATGCCGCCCACATCTTGGGCGACGTGGCCGAGGTGTCGCCCGCAGAGATTGAGGCCGACGACTACTACCAGCCCGGCGACTACATAGGGAAGCTGGGCGTGGAGCGCAGCTACGAGAAGCAGCTGCGCGGCGAGAAGGGCATGCAGATTCTGCTGCGCGATGCCCACGGCCGCATTCAGGGCCACTACCAAGACGGCCGCTTCGACCGCCAGCCCAAGCCCGGCAAGAACCTGACACTCAGCATCGACAGCAAGCTGCAGGCCCTGGGCGAGCGGCTGCTGGAGAACAAAATCGGCAGCATTGTGGCCATCGAGCCCTCGACGGGCGAGGTGCTGTGCATGGTCTCCTCACCCTCCTACGACCCGCAGCTCATGGTGGGGCGCGAGCGCTCCAAGAATCACCGCCTGCTCAGCCAAAACCCGCAGAAGCCGCTGCTCAACCGCAGCATCATGGGGCTCTATCCCCCCGGATCCACCTTCAAGACCTCGCAGGGGCTCACCTTCATGAGCGAGGGCATCATCACCCCCCAGACGGCCTACGGCTGCTCGCACGGCTTCGTCTACAAGGGCCTGCGTGTCGGCTGCCACGGCCACGGCTCGCCCCTCTCGCTGGTGCCCGCCCTCTCCACTTCGTGCAACGGCTACTTCTGCTGGGGGCTCTACCACATGATTGGCGCCACCAAGAAGTACGGCTCCGTGCAGAACGCCATGAACACCTGGCGCGACTACATGGTGTCCATGGGATTCGGCTATCCGCTCGGCATCGACCTGCCCGGCGAGAAGCGGGGCCTGATACCCAACGCGCAGTACTACGACAAAGCCTACAAAGGCTCGTGGAACGGACTGACCATCATCTCCATATCCATTGGCCAGGGCGAGGTGCTGCTCACCCCGCTCCAGATAGCCAACCTCGGCGCAACCATTGCCAACCGGGGCTACTACTACACGCCGCACGTGGTGAAGAAAGTGCAGGGCGAGCCCCTTGACTCAGCCTTCACCACCCGCCACTACAGCAAGGCCACCCGCGACTCCTACGACTACGTGGTCAAGGGCATGCGCTCGTCAGCCCTCGGCGGCACGTGCAAGGCGCTGGCACACTACGACTTCGTGGCATGCGGCAAGACGGGAACGGCGCAAAACCGCGGCCACGACCACTCGGTGTTCATGGGCTTCGCCCCGATGGACAATCCGCAGATAGCCGTGGCAGTCTACGTGGAGAACGGCGGCTGGGGCGCCACCTACGGCGTTCCCATCGGCGGGCTGATTATGGAACAGTTCATCCGCGGCAGACTGTCAGAGGCATCAGAGGCAAAAGCCTCAGAGATACAGCATAAAATCATACACTATGGCTCAAGCGAAAGATAAGCAACCGGGCGTACTCCGCTCCATAGACTGGTGGACCATTCTCATCTACCTCGCCCTGCTCACATTCGGCTGGATTAGCGTCTGCGGAGCAAGCTACGACTACGGCGACACCGACATCTTCAGCCTCTCCACCCGCTCCGGCATGCAGATTGTGTGGATAGGCACCTCGCTCGTGCTGGGCCTGGTGCTGCTGCTGCTCGACGACCGGGTCTACGACACCTTTGCCTACGTCATCTACATCGCCCTGCTCATTCTGCTGTTCGCCACCATCTTCAACCCGCACGACATCAAGGGCTCCCGCTCATGGCTGGTGCTGGGGCCGCTGCGCCTGCAGCCGGCCGAGTTCGCCAAGTTCGCCACGGCGCTGGCACTGGCAAAGTTCATGAGCATCTACGACTACGACATACACCGATGGAAGCACTTCGCCGTTACGCTGGCCATCATCCTGGTACCCATGATGTTCATCATCTTGCAGCGCGAGACGGGCTCGGCACTCGTCTACCTGGCCTTCTTCCTCATGTTCTACCGCGAGGGCATGCCGGGCAGCATTCTCTTCACCGCCGTGGCCATGGTCATCTACTTCGTTCTGGGCATACGCCACGCCGACACCATGCTGGCCTACACACCCACCTCCGTGGGCAAGTTCGCCGTGCTGCTGCTCATTCAGTTCTTCTCGGCAGTCATGGTCTACGTCTACTGCAAGGACACGCGCGATGCCTGCCGCCTGCTGGCGCTCACGGTCGGCCTCACCCTGATGGCACTCCTGTTTTCGCTCTACGTGCTGCCGTTTGACGTGTCATACGTGCAGATGCTGCTCTGCGCACTCCTCATTGGCTATCTGGTGTGGCAGGGGCTGAACACGCGCATACGCAACTATTTCTGGATAGCCCTGTTCGCCCTGGGCTCAATCGTGTTCTTCAACCTGGCTGACTACGGCCTCAACCACGTCTTGCAGCCCCACCAGCGCACCCGCATCAACGTGCTGTTAGGACTGGAAGAAGACCTGAAGGGCGCAGGCTACAACGTTCACCAGAGCGAGATAGCCATCGGCTCAGGCGGACTGGAGGGCAAGGGATTCCTGAACGGCACGCAGACCAAGCTGAAGTACGTGCCCGAGCAAGACACAGACTTCATCTTCTGCACCGTGGGCGAAGAGGAGGGCTTCCTCGGCTCCGCCGGCGTGCTGCTGCTGTTCCTGGCCCTGATACTGCGGCTAATCCATCTGGCCGAGCGCCAGCCCTACCGCTTCGGGCGTGTCTATGGCTACAGTGTACTCAGCATCTTTCTGTTCCATGTCTTCATCAATGTCGGCATGGTGCTGGGCCTGACCCCGGTCATCGGCATTCCGCTGCCCTTCTTCAGCTACGGCGGCTCCTCACTGTGGGGCTTCACCCTCTTGCTGTTCATCTTTCTGCGCATCGATGCCGGCCGCAATCTGGCACGCTCCTAA